>DATIVW010000233.1:0-6569 GCA_035465595.1 Rhizomicrobium sp.
CTATTTCATGTACGACGTGAAGCAGTTCGACCCGAAGGAATGGTCGTCACCGCCACTGGAAGCGAAGATCATTGACCGCCCGGGCGTGGGCAAGGTCATGATCGGGCGCGGCGCGGTGAACCAGAAAGGCCCCGAAGCGACGTTCCTTGCGGCGCTGCATGCGATGAAAGCTGCCGGCAAGAAGCTCCCGGTCAATCTCGTCCTGATCTGCGAGGGCGAGGAAGAAATCGCCTCGCCGCATTTCGCCGAGATCGTGCGCAAGCCCAGCGTGCTCGCCGCTCTTCACAAATGCGTCGGCGTGATGATCCCTAGCGCCGACCAGGATACCAGCGGCGCGGTGGTCATCGAGCTTGGCGCCAAGGGCGTGATGGAGCTTGAGCTTGTCTCCAGCGGCACCGACTGGGGTCGCGGTCCGACGAAGGACCTGCACTCCAGCTGGAAGGCCGCGGTGGATAGCCCCGCATGGCGGCTTGTCGAGGCGCTGAAGACGCTGGTGACGCCGGACGGCAACAAGCCCGCGGTCGACGGCTGGTACGAGAACGTCAAGCCGCTCACGGCGCACCAGAAGGAGCTCATCGCGCAAGCAACGGCCAAGGAAAACGAGAAGGAGGAGATGCAGGCGCTCCACGTTTCGCACTGGATCGACGATCTGCCGTTCGAAAAAGCAATGGAGCGTCTCGCGGCCGAACCCACCATCAACATCGAAGGTCTCGTTGGCGGCTATACTGGCCCCGGCGGCAAGACCATCCTGCCCTCGCGCGCCGTCGCCAAGATCGATTGCCGCCTCGTTCCGGACATGACGCTGGATGAAGCGAAGCGCAAGTTGCGCGCGCATCTGGACAAGCGCGGCTTCAAGGACATCGAGATCAACGTCACCGGCGGCTACGATCCGACCCAGACGGACGAGAAAAGCACCTTCATCCAGGCGCAGGTCGCGACTTACAAGAAGCTGGGCATTCCCGTCAGCTTCAGCGCGCGGTCTGCGGGGTCATGGCCCGGCGTGAACTTCACCGGCGCGCCGGTCAGCCTGCCGGCCGGCGATTTCGGCAGCGGCTACGGCACAGGCGCGCACGCACCGGACGAATTCTTCGTTATTGAAAGCACCAATCCGAAGATCAACGGCATGGATGAGGCGGCTTACGCCTTCATTGCATACATGTACGAAATCGCGGCGATGGGCTGAGGCTCAGCTCTTCCCGGAAATGTCGAGTGCCGCGCCGTCACGCAAAATCGCGTTGGCGGCGCGGGTGTATTTGTTGCCATCCTCGTGCAGGACGAGGCCCGGCAGAACCGCCAGCGGTGTGCGCGAGCTCTTCATCGCACGAATGAGAACCCGTTTTGCCGCTTCGTCCTTGCGCGGCCACAGCGGAAAGACCGAAACGCCACGATCGCCCAGCGCTGCGAGCGCATCCCCCAGCCGGTCGGCGCGAAGGATGACCGTGAGCGTGCCGTTCGACACCACGCGCTTCATTGCTGCCGTCAGCCAGTCGGCCAGCGTGCCGCGATCCTGCAGCGCGAGCGCCCTGCCCGCATCGGGCGAAGTCAATCCGTCCTCGTCGTGAAACGGCGGGTTGCACATCACATGCTCGAAGCTGCGGCGCAGCTCGGCCGGCATCTCCCGCACGTCGCCCGCGATGAACCGGACGCGCCCGGACAATTCGTTCTCCGCCGCGTTCTCGTCCGCCAGCGCGGCGAGCGACGGATCGATCTCGATTCCGAAAACGGCACAGTCTGCGCGTCTCGCAAGGCAGATGCTCGCCGCGCCTGCGCCGGATCCCAGTTCGAGGACCTCTTCGCCTTCGCGTGCAGGGATCGATGCGGCGAGCATCACGGCATCGAGGCCCGAGCGGAAACCGCTCTCCGTCTGGCGCACAACGACGCGTCCGCCGATGAACTTGTCGGCGGTCACGCTCATGCGAGCGGCGACGGCGCTGTGAATGCGTCCTTCAACAGCGCCAGCGCGCGAGTTTCGTCCTCGTTCGCCACCATCAGGCGTTGCGGCAAAATGACCATGCTGCCGTCCAGAACGCTCATGTTGGTGTCGAAAACGACCGCGGTAATTCCCGCGTCTTTCAGGACAGCCTGCGCGAAATTCAATTCCACAGGATTGTTGGTCTTGAGGATTTCCCGCACGTCCCTGCCCGTTCCGAAACACCCCGGCCGCTATGCAACCGGCCGTCCTTGACCCGCCTGAGGGCGGCTCCCTAAATGTCGGTCAGCAATGGGGTGGACGGCAAGGCTTTTGGATCGCGAGAACACATGAGCACGGCCGAGGCACTGAAGGTTCCGGATACCGCGCTGTCCCCCGTGGACCGCCTGCACGCGCTCGTGGCGCAGGATATGGCCGCCACCGACCGCGCGATCCATGACCGGTTGGGCAGCGCGGTTACCCTGATACCGGAGCTTGCCATGCACCTGATCGATTCGGGCGGCAAGCGCCTGCGTCCCCTTCTCACGCTGGCTGCCGCGCGCATGTGCGGCTACGCTGGCGACCGGCACGTTCGGCTGGCCGCCGCGGTGGAGTTCATCCACACCGCAACTTTGCTGCACGACGACGTGGTGGATGCCAGTGAGCTGCGTCGCGGAAAGCTGGCGGCCAACCTTGTCTGGGGCAACAAGCCCAGCATCCTCGTAGGCGATTTTCTCTTCAGCCGCGCGTTCCAGCTCATGGTCGAAACCGGCAAAATGGATGTGCTCAACATCCTGGCGGGTGCATCCGCCGTCATCGCCGAAGGCGAAGTGCTGCAGCTGAAATCGGCAAACAACCTGAAGACCACGGAAGAAGACTACCTTCGCGTGATCGAGGCCAAGACGGCCACGCTGTTCTCAGCGTCCGCCGAGTCCGGCGCCCTGCTCGCGGGGGCGCCGTCAGACCAGATCGCCGGGCTGAAAGCCTATGGCTACAACCTCGGAATTGCCTTCCAGCTCGTGGACGATGCGCTCGACTATTCGGGCCGCGCCGCGCAGATGGGCAAGTCGGTTGGCGACGATTTCCGCGAAGCCAAGGTCACGCTTCCGGTGATCCTCGCCTTCAGCCGCGCCGACGACGAGGCGCGCACGTTCTGGACGCGTGTGATTGAAACGGGGCCGCAGCACGAAGTCGATCTGAAGCGCGCCATCGCTTACGTCGAAGACACCGGCGCCATCGCCGAAACCCGCGACATGGCGCGGCGCTATGTCGATGCCGCGCGCAAGGGGCTTGCCGTTCTGCCGGACAGCGAAATCCGCACGAGCCTTATGCAGGTTGCCGATTTCAGCATCGGCCGCGCGTCCTAGACTTCCTCTGCCTTCGAGAGAACGGTCGGCTGAACCCACCAGCGCGGATGTTCCCGGCCGATCTGCGTCGCGGCGGCTTGCGCAGATGCGGCATCTGCGAACAGTCCGAAACATGTCGCGCCGCTTCCGGACATGCGCGCAAGCCTGACATTCTTGGCGGCGCGCAACGCAGACAGCACCTCGCCGATCACCGGCGCGATCTTCAGCGCCGGCGCTTCCAGATCGTTCCCAACAGTCGCGAGGAATTCGAATACGAGTTCCGCCGATCCAAAGTTCTCGGGCCATACCAGCTTGTCGACGCCGCTGCGCGTGTCCAGTTTCGCAAACACATCCCGCGTCGGCACCGAAACGCCGGGGTTGACCAGCACGGCATGAAGCTCCGGCAGGTCTACGCGCTCGATGCCGTCGCCGACACCGTACATCCACGCCGAATGCCCGAAGAAACACACGGGCACATCCGCGCCCAACGTCTTCGCCAGCTCGACGAAATCGGCGAGGCGGATCTCGTCCTGACGCCATTCCAGCAGGAAGGCGCGCAAGGTTGCTGCCGCATCCGCCGACCCGCCTCCGATGCCCGATGCAATTGGCAGATTCTTCGTCAGCACGACGCGCCGTGGCAGATCGTGCCCCGCCAGCGCCGCCACGCCGCTGGCCGCGCGCAAGACGAGATTGTCTGGCCCCAGCAATTCGGGCGCCGCGAACGGGCCTTCGACCGTCAGCGAAAGTTCGTCGGCATTTTCGAAGACGAGGTCGTCGCCGACATCCGCAAACGCCACGAGGCTTTCCAGCTCGTGATAGCCGTCCGCGCGCCTGTCGCCGACATGCAGGAAGAGATTGATCTTCGCCGGCGCAAAGACCCTGGTCATCACTGCCCGGCGCGCGCCTGCGCGGCCGTCACGCCGTCTTTCAGCTTCTTCTCGATGACGGGCTTGAGCTTCGGATCGGTGTTGAACGCCAGTGCGTGGTTCCACTGGAATCTGGCATCGAGCTTGCGGCCCGCCATCCAGTACGCGTCACCCAGATGCTCGTTGATCGTGGGATCGCCGGGGACCAGCAGCACAGCCGCCTGAAGCGCCGTGGCCGCCTCCTGGTACTTCGCCATGCGGAAATAGGCCCAGCCGACGCTGTCCACGATGTATCCGTCATACGGGCTCAGGCTGCGCGCCTTCTCCAGCAGGGCCAGCGCTTCGGGCAGCCTGCGGCCCTGATCCACCCAGGTGTAGCCGAGATAGTTCATCACCTGCGGCTGGTCGGGCGAGATCTTGAGGGCCATCTGAAGATCCGCTTCGGCCTGTGCGAGCTGCTTGAGGTTTTCCTCGGAGACCGCGCGCGCGAAATAGAGCTGCCAGTCGTTCTTGTCCGGCGGATTTAGCAGCGCGATTGCCTTCGTGTAGGCATCCACCGCATCCTGGTCCCGGCTCGCGGCACGATAGGCATCCGCGAGCGACGTCCACGCCGCCACGTCATCGGGTTTCTTGTCGATGATGCTTTTCAGATCGGCGATAGCCTGGTCGCTGCGGTTCAGCCTGCCCTCGTCGATGGCGATCTGGACGATCGCGGCCTGCTGATAGGGCGAGGAGTCGGGAATGCTGCGATACACCGCGATCGCGTCGTCATATTTCTTCAACGTCTCAAAGCGGTCGGCCAGGACGATCTTCGCCAGGTCGAAATCCGGCTGCAAATAGAGCGCGAAACGCAGGTACAAGATCGCGATGTCGGCGCTCGTCGCGTCGTTCAGCGAGACGGCGATGCTGAACAGGCCCTCGGCCGCACCCTGCTGCGGACTATCCACAAGCCTGTCGGGCCTGCTTCCCGATGCGATGCGGGCCAGACCGGCCGTCGCGATGGGCTCCAGGCTGTCGTCGTTCCGGATCTTCTCGTAAAGCGCCCTGGCTTCGTCGACGCGGCCCTGCCGCTCGAGGAAGCGTCCATAGGCCTCGGTCGCCCGCGGGCCGTTTGAGGCCTGCTCCATCACAAGCTTGTAGGCGGCGTCGGCCTCGGCGTTGCGTCCGGCCAGATCGAACATCAGCGCCTTGTGATAATTGATGAGCTGCGGCGTGCCGCCGACGCCGGCCAGCGCATCCATGTCCTTCAACGCCGTATCGGTATCGCCGGCGCCCTGCGCCGCCCAGCCGTCGACCAGGTACAGCGTCAATGTCGTGAACGGGCCCTTGCCGGATTGCGAGAGCTGGTCGCGCGCGCGCGAATAGTTTCCATGCTTCATCGCGCCGATGGCCAGCGCCAGCCGCGCAGCGCGATCGCCCGCATCGCCTTTCACCACCTTGTCGGCAAGGTCGATGGCACCGTCCACGTCGCCGGATGCAGCGGTGTAGAGGAAGGCGCGATTGGCGATCTCCGAATTTCCGGGATCGTCGGCAAGGCTCGACTGATAAAGCTTCGCGGCTTCGGTCAGGTCATGCTGGCCTGCCGCCACATGCGCGGAGAGATAGGTGCCGAAGGAGGTGTCGTTGCCATCGGCCACGTCGGTCTTCACGCTGGCGCAGGCGCCCGCGGAAAATGCGAGGCTCAGGACGGCGGCGGACAACAGCAGCGATTTACGCAAAATCGGCCTCACATGTTGGTGTAGTTGGGACCACCACCGCCTTCCGGCGTCACCCAAGTTATATTCTGTTCCGGATCCTTGATATCGCATGTTTTGCAGTGGACGCAGTTCTGCGCATTGATCTGGAACCTGGGGCCGGAAGCTTCCTGCACAATCTCATAAACGCCCGCCGGGCAATAACGCTGCGCCGGTTCGGCATATTCCGGCAGGTTCACCCGGATCGGGATGGTCGGGTCCTTCAATACGAGGTGAACCGGCTGGTCCTCCTCGTGGTTGGTATTGGACAAGAATACCGAAGAAAGCTTGTCGAAACTGATAACGCCGTCGGGTTTCGGATAATTAATGGGCTTGCATTCCGCGGCGGGCTTCAGCGTCTGATAGTCCGCCTTGTCGTGATGCATCGTCCCGAAAATGGAAAAACCGAAGAGCTGGTTGGTCCACATGTCCAGCCCGATGAACGGCAGGGACAGGACGCTGCCGAGCCTGGACCACAGGGGCTTCACGTTGCGCACCCGCCAGAGGTCCTTCCAGACAACGCTTTCCTTCATGGTCGGCTCGTAATCCTCAAGCACGTCGCTGGCGCGGCCCGCGGCTAGCGCCGCGAAGGCGGATTCCGCCCCCATAATGCCGGTCAGGATCGCGTTATGGCTGCCCTTTATGCGCGGCAGGTTCACGAAGCCCGCCGCGCAGCCGATCAGCGCGCCTCCGGGGAACGCCAGTTTCGGCACCG
>DATIVW010000234.1:0-4023 GCA_035465595.1 Rhizomicrobium sp.
CCATCATCTCGCTGGACAGATTCCACTTCTCGCTGCCCAGCGCTTCCGGCGGGCGGTTGTCACCCTTGCGGATGATGAAGACGCCGACGGACGAGCCTTCGTTGACCGGCTTCACAACATAAGGCGGTTCCATCAGGTGCCGCGCCGCGGCTTCACGGCGGTCCACCACGATGGATTTGACGACCGGCAGTCCGGCGGCCCTGTAGATGTCCTTCGTGCGCTGCTTGTGCATTGCGACGGCGGAGGCGAGCACGCCGGAATGGGTGTAGGGGATGCGCAGGATTTCGAGCAGACCCTGCACGCAGCCATCCTCGCCCCAGCGGCCGTGCAGCGCGTTGAACACGACGTCAGGTTTAGCTGCGTTGAGTTGCGCCGCAAGATCGGAAGTCTTCGGATCGATTTCGATGACCTCGAAACCTTCCTCGCGCAAGGCCTTCGCGCAGCCCGCACCGGAAGACAGGGAGACTTCGCGTTCCGCGGAGAGCCCGCCCAGAAGCACGGCCACTTTCTTGAATGTCGTCGTCATGGCACGCCTACCCGCTTGATCTCCCATTCCAGCTCGATGCCGGATTTTGCCTTCACCCGCGCGCGCACCTCTTCGCCGAGGCCTTCGATGTCGGCGGCCGACGCCTCGCCTGTGTTGATCAGGAAATTGCAGTGCTTCTCGCTCACCTGCGCCGCACCGCGCATCAGCCCGCGACAGCCCGCTTCATCGATCAGCTGCCAGGACTTGTGGCCTGGTGGATTCTTGAACGTCGATCCACCCGTTCGCGACTTCACCGGTTGCGTGCTTTCGCGCTGCTCGACCAGCGCGGTCATCCGCGCCTTGACCGCCGCCGGATCATCCTTCTGTCCCTCGAATACCGCTTCGACGAAGATGTAATCTTCCGGCACGTTCGCCTTGCGATAGACAAAGCCCATGTCCGCCGCGTGCAGCACATGCCTGTTGCCCTTTCCGTCGATGGCGGTGGCTTCGACGAAGATGTCCTTGATCTCGCGTCCATAGCATCCGGCGTTCATGCGCAGCGCGCCGCCGACCGTTCCGGGGATGCCGCGCAGGAATTCAAGGCCGCCGATACCCGCGTCCGCCGCCTGCCGTGCGACGGTTGCGTCCAGCGCAGCGGCGCCAACGCGAATACGCGTGCCTTCGACCGACATCTTTCCGAACGCGCCCGGCAGCCTGACGACAACGCCGGGAATGCCGCCATCGCGAACCAGCAGATTGGAGCCGACACCGATCACGCTGACGCGCGTGTCGGCATTCTTTGCGGCAAGGAAGGTCGCCAGATCATCGGCGTCCGCCGGACGGAACAGGATCTCCGCTTTGCCGCCAGCGCGGAACCAGACGAGATCCTTCAGCGGCGCATTCTCGGCATAAGAACCGCGCACGGGCGGCAGCGCATCGCAGGGACGGGTCATCATCACGCCTTCCCTTCCCGCGCCTTCAATGCGCCTTCGAGATTGTGCGCCCAGCCCGAGATCGAGCCTGCGCCGAGCATCACCACGACTCCGCCGGGTTTCAGATGCGGCGTGAGCAGAGCCGGCAGGTCCGCTTCGCCCTCGATCGTCAGAACGGTGCGATGGCCGTGGCTGCGCAGGGCTTCCGCATAAGTGTCGCGATTGATGCCTTCAATGGGCTGCTCGCCGGCCGCGTAGACAGGTGCGATCACGGCGACGTCCGCATCGTTCAGGCATTGCGCAAACTGCTCGAAGGTATCGCGCAGGCGCGTGAAGCGATGCGGCTGCACAACCGCAATGACGGGACCGGAATAAGCTTGGCGCGCGGCCTTCAGCGCTGCCGCGATCTTGAACGGGTTGTGGCCATAGTCGTCGACGATGGCCGTGCCTTTCCACTCGCCGACACGGGTGAACCGCCGCCCGACTCCGCCGAAATTGGCCAGTGCCTTGCGGATCTTGTCGTCGGCGATGCCGAGCTCGCGCGCCACGGCGATGGCGGCGAGCGCGTTCTGCACGTTGTGCTCGCCCGGCATGGGCAGGCTCATGCGCGCGAGCCGCGTTTCCGCGAGCGTGCGGCGGTTGAGGATCGTCACGTCGAAATGCGACGCGCCTTCGGAGAAGCTCACATTCGTCGCGCGAATATCGGCCTGCGGGCTGAAGCCATAGGTGACGAGGCGGCGATCCTCGATCCGGCCGATCATCGCCTGCACTTCGGGATGATCCAGGCACAGCACCGCGAATCCGTAGAACGGCACGTTCTCGACGAAGCGCTGGAATGCGTCGCGCATCCGGTCGAAGGTGCCGAAATAATCCAGATGATCCGGATCGATATTGGTGACGACCGAAACCGTGGCCGGAAGCCGCAGGAAGGTGCCGTCGCTCTCGTCTGCTTCCACTATCACCCAGTCGCCGGCGCCAAGCTTCGCGTTGGTGCCGTATTGATTGATGATGCCGCCATTGACGATGGTGGGATCGAGACCGCCGGCATCGACCAGCGCGGCGATCAGAGTCGTCGTCGTCGTCTTGCCATTTGTGCCCGCGACGGCCACGCAGTTTTTCAGCCGCATGATCTCCGCCAGCATTTCCGCGCGGCGGACAAGCGGCAGTTGCAGCGCACGCGCCGTCTCCAGCTCCACATTGCCCGGCTTCACCGCCGAGGAATAGACGACGATGGAAACATCCTTCAGGTTCATCGCGTCATGGCCGATGGTGACTTTGATCCCCATCGCACGCAGGCGCTTCACATTGGCATTGTCGGCCGTGTCGGAGCCCTGAACCTTGTAGCCGAAATTGTGCATGATCTCGGCGATGCCGCTCATGCCGATGCCGCCGACGCCGATGAAATGGATCGTGCCGATGTCGAGCGGAACGCGGGTGGGCGATGTCTTCATGCCGCCCTCGCCAGTTTGTCCACGACATCGGCGAGGCGCTGCGCGGCGTCCGGCTTGCCTTGCGCATGCGCAGCCGCAGCGCGCTTTGCCAGGTCGTCAGGCGCGGAGAACGCGCCCGTCAGCATCGCGGCCAGCTTGTCCGGCGTGAGCTCATTCTGTGCCACGCGCCAGCCTCCGCCGGCATCCGCCAGCGCATCGGCGTTCGGCGTCTGGTTGTCGTCGAGGGCATGCGGCAGCGGGATGAGGATTGCTGGACGGCCGATGACCATCAGCTCGGCGACGGTGCCCGCGCCGGAGCGGCCGATGACGAGGTGCGCCTTGGCCATCCGGGCCGGCAAATCCTTGAAGAAAGGCGCCAGCTCCGCCGTCACGCCCTGCTTATTATATAGAGCGCGAACCGCTTCCATGTCCTCGGGGCGGCACTGCTGGACGATATCCAGCCGCGCCTTCATCTCCGCTGGCAGCAGTGCGATCGCCGCCGGAACGATCTCGCTCAACGCGCGTGCGCCCTGGCTTCCACCGAAGACCAGCAGGTTGATCGGCCCGGCGGCGGGCGCTTCGTAGCGAGCGCCGTCGAGAGCCACTACTTCCGGCCTCACCGGATTGCCAGTGTAGACGACCTTCGACATTTCCTTGGGCAGGAACCGCTTGAGCGGAAGACCAGCCGCGATCACGCGGACATAATCGGCCACCAGCCGGTTGGCGCGGCCGAGCACCGCATCCGGCGCGAGGATCGCCGTCGGGAAGCGCGCGATGCAGGCCGCGATCATCACCGGCACGCTCGGATAGCCGCCAAAGCCGACGACGACCTTCGGCTTGATGCGGCGAAGCTTGGCGAACGCAACGAAGATGCCGGCCAGAATCTCGAACGGCGCTTTCACCAGGCCGATGGCCGAGCGATCGGAGAAGGACGCAGCCGGAACGATCTCGATCGCAGCGCCAGGGAAAAAGGTTGGATATTGCGTGCCGCGCGCATCGGTCATCACCACGATGGTACGCCCGCGTTTCGTCAACTCCGCAGCCAGTGCCTGCGCGGGGAAGAGATGTCCACCGGTGCCGCCGGTCGCCAGGACGATGGTGCTCATGCGGGCACCTCGCGCAGGAAACGGAAGGCGCTGTGGTCCTGTTCGCCGATCTTGGGGCGCTGCCGCGTGACAGACAGCGCGAATCCCAT
>DATIVW010000235.1:0-2761 GCA_035465595.1 Rhizomicrobium sp.
GATGCTGGGCATCCTCAAGCCGGATGAAGGCGCGGTGCACATCCTGGGCGGCGAGGCGACGGGACAGCGCAGCCGCGTCGGCTATCTGCCGGAAGAGCGCGGCCTCTACAAACGCATGCGCGCCGACGACTCCATCGCCTACATCGCCATGCTCAAGGGCGTGCCGCGGCGCGAGGCGCTGAAGCGCGCGCGCGAACTTCTGGAGCGTTATGGACTCGGCAAGTTCGCGCGCACGCGCATCGAAGGCCTTTCCAAGGGCATGGCGCAGAAGGTTCAGCTTCTGTCCGCCATCGCGCACGATCCGGACTTCATCATTCTGGACGAGCCGTTCTCCGGCCTCGATCCCATCAACCAGGCGGATGTCGAGCAGACGATCCGCGCGCTGGCGCAAGGCGGCATGACGGTGCTGTTCTCCACCCACACCATGCAGCACGCCGAGCGCCTTGCGGACCAGCTCATCGTGCTCTCGCGCGGCCGCAAGCTGTTCGACGGCAACCTCGATGCGGCGCGCAGGCTCCTGCCGCGCCGCGCGCGCATCGGTGCGGATGCCGATCTCGCTTTCCTGAAAAACTCTCCGCAGGTGACGGCCATCGCCCGCCAGGGCGAGAGCTGGGTGCTGGACCTGAAGGAAGGCGCGGACGGGCGCGATCTTCTGTCGGAGTGCTTCACGCGCCGCGTGCCGCTCACCCATTTCGACGTCGCCCCGCCCAGCCTGCACGATGTCTTCGTCAGCCTCATCGAACGCGACAGGGCCGCCGCATGAACCGCATCCTCATCATCGCACGGCAGGAATTCGTGAAGTTCATCACGCGCCGCGGATTCCTGTTCACCCTGATCGGCGTTCCGCTATGGATCGCGCTGGCGGCCATCGTCCCGGCGAAACTGGCGTCCTCCGAAAATCGCCAGGCGGTGTTCACGGTGATCGACCGCAGCGGCGTGTTCGCGCCGATGATCGAACAGGCCGTGGCGCGCAGGAGTGCGCGCGAGCCGGACCGGTTCGTGCTGACGCCGCCGCCGCCCGCCCTCGTCAACGCCGGGCCCGACAGATTCGCCGCCTTCGCCCGGGCCTTTCTGGGCAACGGGAAGGATGGCGCGGCGTTCGATGCCATCCTTGTCATCCCGAAAAATTTCGACGCCGCCCATCCGGCGGAATTCTGGTCGAGCCGCGACGTGGGGGATCTGCAGGATTTCGTTCGCACCGAATTGTCCAACGCTCTGCGCCTGCGGGCCATGCACCGGCTGGGCGACCCGGCGGCAGCCACTGCTCTGGATGTCGAGGCCGGCATCCGCCACCGCAATCCCGCGGCGGGCCTGCCCTCGGCCATGTCGGGCGTGGCGACGGTATCGGTCTCCGTCGGCATGGCGATCCTTCTTCTCATCGTGGCGATGATGAATTCGATGGCCCTTTTGCAGGGCGTGATCGAAGAGAAGTCCACGCGCATGATCGAGGTGTTGCTGTCCTGCGCCACGCCGTGGGAGATCGTGGGCGGAAAAATTGCGGGCGTCATCGCGGTGGCGCTGTTCACGGTCGTTTTGTGGGTTGGATCTGCCGCGATCCTGGGATCGGTGTTTGCGGGCAGCGAGGCCGCCGCGATGGTCCATGCGGCGCTGGGCGCGATCTCCGATCCGGTGCTGTTCGCGCTGATCCTGCTCTATTTCCTGTGCGGGCTGCTCATCTATGGCGCGATCTTCCTCGCCATCGGCAGCATGAGCGCCTCGCTTGCCGACGCGCAGGCCTATCTCGGCCCGTCCATGATGATCATCATGCTGCCCAACCTGTTCCTGGCCGCGATCCTGAAGGCGCCCAACGGCGCGCTGGCCACGGCGGCGAGCTATTTTCCCATCTACACGCCCTACATCATGCTCTTGCGCGTAGGCTCGCATCCGCCGGTCATCGATCTTGTGCTGACGGCGCTGCTGGCCACGGCCGTCACCGCGTTCCTGATCTGGAAAGCCGGCGACATCTTCGCCAATCACGCGCTCTCGACGGAGAAGCCGCCCCGCGTCGGCTCGCTGTTCAGCCGCAAGCCCGCAACGCCTTAGGCGCCGACGCACATATCACGAAGTCCTCATCCATTAATACAGACGATTTGGCGATCGATTACTGTCTCCCGGCAGGAACTAGCAACGCGTCCAACCACCTATGGGGTTGCAATTCCAAAACTCTGATATTGTTTTGCGATCGTCGGATCAATCGCCAAGGCAGCCTTTACGTCAGCTTCGCCAGAAATATCGCCGAGCTGTTTCTTGGCCAAGCCGCGAATAAAGAGAGCGTCGGGTGATTGAGGATCGATAGCCAATGATGCGGTGCTATCATCGACTGCAGCCTGAAATCTAGCCAGTCTGAAATTTGCGAAACTTCGTGAGCCTAGAGCGAAACTGTTATTCGGACGAAGTGAAAGCGATTTGTTGCAATCTTCTAACGCGAGCGCCACGTCTACATTCCAAATTGCGCGAGCCCAGCAGCGGTTGTTGAGAGCCACGGGGTCGTTCGGCCTTAGGTGTGCGATCTTGTCGTACTCTTTGAAGGCGGCATCAAATTTGCCCATTCGGGTATACACCTGTCCTCTCACTTCCACGCCATAAAGATCATCGCTTTTTAGTGTCAAAGAAGCTGTCAGATCGGCGAGCGCTTGTTCGTTTTGGCCCATTTTACTAAACACGTCTCCGCGTTCAGCCAGCGCTATGGGGTCTCGCGGCGCAATCTTGAGCGCTTCGTTGAGGTCATGCAACGCAGCATCCAGTTTGTTGAGATGACTGT
>DATIVW010000236.1:0-7368 GCA_035465595.1 Rhizomicrobium sp.
ATTTGAGACAATAAGGATTTGCGCATGATCTTCGGCTCCAGCATCGTTGGGCCATGCTGATGGCACGAGAAGAAACCAAGCCGCATGTCCTGATCGTCGAGGATGCGCGCGACATCCGCGAACCGCTCGGCCGCTATCTGCGCGAGCACGGCTATCGCGCCACGACGGCCGCCGACGCGCTTGCCGCGCGCAAGCTGATGAAGGGTGCAGCGATCGACCTGGTGGTGCTGGACATCATGATGCCCGGCGAGGATGGCCTCAGCCTCTGCCGCTCGATCCGTGAAACCTCGCAGATCCCCGTGATCCTGCTGACCGCGCGTGGCGAGGAAGTCGACCGGATCATCGGCCTGGAAATGGGCGCGGACGACTACATCCCAAAGCCCTTTTCGCCGCGTGACCTGATCGCGCGGATCAGCGCGGTGCTGCGGCGCACGCAGGCGCTCCCGCCCCGGCAGAAACCGCCGGAGGCTGAGCGCATCCGCTTCGGTGACTGGCTGCTCGATACCGGCCAGCGCGAGCTGATCGGCGCCGACGGCGTGGCGATGGCCCTTTCCAGCGGAGAATTCAGCCTGCTGCAGGCCCTTCTGGAGCGGCCCAAGATCGCTCTGACCCGCAACCAGCTCCTGGACATCACCAAAGGCCGGGATGCCGAACTTTTCGACCGCTCGATCGACAACCATGTCAGCCGGTTGCGTAAAAAGATCGAGCCGGATCCGAAGAATCCGCGCTATATCAAAACCGTCTGGGGCGGCGGTTACATGATGGCGGTGGAACCCGAAAACGAATGAGGCTTTGGCCTTCGAACTGGTGGCCGCGCACGCTCGGCGCGCAGCTCGTCGTCGTCACCGCGGCTGCGGTGCTGCTGTCGAATGTCGCTGTCGCCACATGGTTCCAGCTGGTGCAGCAACAGGCAACGGAAAGCGCGATCAACGAGCGCATCATAGATCGTGCGCTCTCGGCCGCGACCTTGCTGTCGGCGATTCCGGCCAGGCAGCGGGAAGCCGCCGCCGATGCGCTGACCTCGAACATCTGGCATTTCCAGGTTCATCACGGAGACGTCGTCCATCCCGCGATGGACGACGACGAACTGGCCATGGCCGCGCGGGTTCGCGCACAGGTTCCAAAGACCCGCGACCGGGAGAAGGTCTTCGTGGATTTGCGCGATCCCTACAGCGACGAAGCCCTGCAGAACGGCACGCGTCCGGTATCCGTTGTTGATATCACCGTTCCCGTCGTCCGAGGTACGGAACTGACGACGACGTTTTACCGCCCGCCGACCGCACCCTGGCCACTTCAGGTCATGATCGCGGCCGTCGTTGCCATTCTCACGACCTCGCTGGCGGCGGCGTTCATCGCCAGCCGGGTGGCGCGGCCGCTCTACAAGCTCGCGGCATCCGCCACGCAGGCGGCCCGTGGCGCCCAAGCGGAGCTGGTTCCAGAGGAAGGTCCCGATGACGTGCGGCGTGCGGCGCACGCTTTCAACGTGATGACGGACCAGGTGGCCCGCACGCTCGCGCGCCAGCGCCAGCTGCTTTCCGCCGTGGGTCACGATTTGCGCACGCCGATCACCGCCATGCGCATCAGTGCCGAGTTCATCGAAGATGCCGAAGTGCGTGAAAGACTGCAGAAGAACCTGGAAGAGCTGCAGGACCTCACCGACGCGGTTCTTTCGGCAGCGCGCGGTGCCGGCTGGGAGGCGATGCGCAAGGTCGATCTGTCGGCGCTCATCGAAAGCGTTTGCGCAGACCTGGAAGACATGGGCTTACCCGTCACATGGACCGCGCACGAACCTGCCCCCCTGATGTGCCGCCCGAGCGAAATCCGGCGCGCGACGCGCAACCTCATCGAAAACGCCGTCGCCTATGGCGGCAAGGCCGAGGCAAAGCTTGTCGTGACTCCGGAAATGTACGAGATCATCGTCGAAGATGAAGGACCCGGGATCGCAGAAGAAGACCGCGTGCGCATGTTCGAGCCCTTTGTGCGGCTGGAAACGTCCCGCAGCTCGGAAACCGGCGGTTCGGGTCTTGGCCTTACGCTGGTCAAGGCCATTGCGGAAGGACATGGCGGCACGATCACCCTGGAGAATCGCCCCGATGGAGGGCTTCGCGCGCGCCTGTGTTTGCCGCGCGTGGCCCTGGGCGCGTAACATCAGCCGATGCAATTCGAAACGGTACCGGTGGAAGCCGCGCTGGGCGCGATCCTGGCGCATGGCGTGCGGGCGGGCGGAAAACTGCTGCGCAAGGGTCGCGTTCTGTCCGCCGACGATGTCGCGCTGATCGCAAGCGCCGGCACAGCCCAGGTCAGCGTTGCCCGCCTTGGTGCCGGCGATGTGTCCGAGGATGAAGCAGCGGCGCGCATCGCGGCGCGCCTTGGAGGGCCGAATATGCGCATCGGCGCGGCGTTCACCGGCCGCGCCAATCTCTACGCGACCGCGGACGGCGTTTTTGTTGCCGATCCGGAACGCATCAATGCCGCCAACGCGATTGACGAAGCCGTGACCCTGGCGACGTTGGCGCCCTATACGCCCGTCAGGACCGGGCAGATGCTGGCGACCGTGAAGATCATTCCCTTCGCCGCGCCCTCCTCCGCCGTCACGCGCGCCGAGGAAATTCTGAGCCGTGATGCCCTGCGCCTCGAAGCTTACCAGCCGCGCAAGCCCGCTCTCATCTCCACGTCGCTGCCAGGCATGAAGACAGCGCTGCTCGACAAGAACCGGACAGCCATCGAGGCACGGCTGAGATCGGTCGGATCGACGCTCGCATTCGAGCGCCGCGTGAAGCATGACGCTGGCCACCTCGCCGATGCCATCGGCGAAGCGAAGAATGCCGGCTGCGATCCCATTCTCGTTTTCGGGGCGAGTGCGATCACCGACCGGCGCGACGTCATTCCCGCCGCGCTCGAGCGCGCGGGCGGGGCGATCGAGCATTTCGGCATGCCCGTCGATCCGGGCAATCTGCTGATGATCGGGCGGCTCGATGGCGCGGCCGTCGTGGGGCTGCCGGGTTGCGCGCGGTCGCCCAAGCTCAACGGTTTCGATTTCGTGCTCTGGCGGCTCGCAGCGGGACTGCCGGTCGGCGGCGCGGAAATCGCGAAGATGGGCGTCGGCGGCTTGCTCATGGAAATCCCGACTCGTCCCCAGCCGCGCGACGAACCGGAAGCTGCGATGCCGCATGCCCAGAAGATCGCCGCCGTCGTGCTCGCCGCGGGCATGTCATCGCGCATGGGATCGAACAAGCTGCTCGCTGAGGTGAATGGCAAGCCGTTGGTGCGCCACGCCGTCGAGGCTGCGCTGGCGAGCGCTGCCCATCCGGTGATCGTCGTGACAGGCAACGAGGCAGACAGGACGAAAGCCGCTCTCTCCGGCCTTGATGTTTCCTTCGTCGCCAATCCGGATTTCGCCAAGGGGCTCAGCACCTCGCTCAAGGCCGGCATCGCCGCGGTGCCGCAGGATCGCGATGGCGCGGTCGTCGTCCTGGCAGACATGCCGGGCGTTTCGCAGGTGCTGATCGACAAGCTGATCGCCGCGTTCAATCCGGCGGAGGACCGTGCGATCTGCGTGGCCACGCGCAACGGCAAGCATGGCAATCCCGTGCGGTGGGCGCGGCGCTTTTTCCCCGAGATCGCGACGATCGAGGGCGACGTCGGCGCCAAGGCGCTGGTCGCCTATGACGAACTGGTCTGCGAAGTCGAAGCCGGTGACGACGCGCCCTTGATCGACATCGATACCCCGGAGGCGCTGGCCGCGTACCGCGCGAGATGAGCGATCCTCTCTACAAGAAGGAGATCCTGCGGCTTGCCGCCGATGCGCATGGCGCGGGGCATCTTGACCAGCCGCACGTAACCGGCGATGCGCACAACCCGGCGTGCGGCGACAAGGTCAGCGTCGATCTCGTGCTGGATTCCGGGGGCCGTATCGCGGCGATCGCGCATGACACGAAGGCCTGCGTGCTGGCGCAGGCATCCGCTTCCATCCTCGGCCGTTCGCTGCAAGGCGCATCGCGCGATGACGTAGAAGACCTGGCGAATGCCGTAGGCATGATGCTGGGGGCAAAGGCGCCGCCGCCGGATGCGCCGTTCGATGCCTATTCGGCCTTCGAAGGCGTGGTCGAGCATCGCAATCGTCGCCAATGCGTACTGCTGCCGATCGAAGCCGTGCTCAAGGCCTTCGAGAATTCAGAAGACGCCGAACCAGGCGGCGTAGGGACCAAGGCGTAGCGTCTTGCCCTCCAGCTGTGCGTCGCCGCAGGCAAGATCGACGGTCCTTCCTTCCGCGCCGTCGAAGCGGACTTCCCCGCCGCTCATGTTGAACACGCACAGGGCGCGTTCGTCATTGAACGTCCGGGTGAAGGCCAGCACGGGCGCGGGCGCGTCGAGGAAAGCGATTTCGCCGTAGCGCAGGACGGGATTGGCCTTGCGCGCTTCGATGAATTTCCTGGCAGTGGCCAGCGTGGAATGCTCGTCCGCCTCCTGCAGGTCGACCGCCAGCGGTTTGTGCAGCGGCGACACCGGAAGCCACGGCGTGCCGCCGCCAAAGCCGAGATTGGGCAGGTTCGAATTCCACGGCATCGGCGTGCGGCAGCCGTCGCGGCCGAAGGTGTAGGGATAATAGAGATCGCCCACGGGATCCTTGATCTGGTCACGGCGGATGTCGGCCTGCGGCAGGCCAAGCTCTTCGCCCTGGTAGATGAGCGCAGTCCCTTTCAGCGTGAACAGCAAGGCCAGCATCATCTTGGCGAGGCCGCGCGGCGCGTTCCTGCCGCCGAAGCGGGTGAGCGTGCGCATGATGTCGTGATTGCAGAAGGCCACGGACGGCCAGTGGCCCTCGTGGCTGGCCAGCATGGCGTAGTGGTTGCGGATGAAGTCCGGGCCAAGAGTCCGCGCCTCCAGCAACGGGAAGCTGTAGCCGGAATGGAGCCCTTTGTCGGGTGCCGCAAAACAGCCGCAGCGCTCCGGTTCTTCCGAGAATTCTCCCATCACGAAGCGGTCAGGGTAGGAATCGACCGTCCGGCGAATCTCATCCAGAACTGCAATTTCCTCCGGCAAGTTGCTGTCGTGATAGTGAAATTGCAGGTTCGGGGCATGTGCCCAATTGTGCGCCGTGCGCTCGGCCATCGGGACGGGCGGATTGTCGGTGAGCGCCGGGTCGTGGAGATAGGCGTTGGCGACGTCGAGCCGGAAACCGTCCACGCCCCGCTTCAACCAGCGATCGAGAACGGCCAGCGCCGCCGCCTTCGCCTCCGGATTGCGCCAGTTCAGCTTGGGCTGCTGGCGCAGGAATTTGTGGTGGTAGTACTGCCGCCGCGCCGGCTGATAGGCCCAGGCCGCACCCGCGAACGCCGAAAGCCAGTTGTTGGGCACAGTGCCGTCGATCTTCGGATCGGCCCAGACATACCAGTCGGACTTGTCGCCCTTCTTCAGGCTGTCGAGGAACCATGCATGCTCGTCCGAGGTGTGCGCCAGGACTTCGTCGGTAATGACCTTCAGCCCGCGCCGATGCGCTTCGGAGAGCAGCTTGTCGAAATCGGCCTGCGTGCCGTAGTCGGGCTGGATGCCGTCATAGTCCGAAACGTCGTAACCCCAATCCCGATTGGGCGAGGGATGGATCGGCGACAGCCAGATCGCATCCACGCCGAGGGCCGACAGATAGTCGAGCCTGGAAATGACCCCGCTGAAATCGCCCTGCCCGTCGCCGTTGGAGTCGCAGAAGCTGCGAATGTAGATCTGGTAGATGACGGCCCCGCGCCACCAGGGCATCGCAGTGGAAGGTTCCGGCGTTGCGCCCACTTACTGCGCCGCCGCGTGCACAGGAGACGAGAGTTTCTCGATGCGCTCCGCCACAGCCTTCGCCTTGGGCAGATGCGGCGCGATCACGCTCTCATTGCGCTTCCATTTGTCGGCATCCGGCGCGCTGATCGTGTAGCGTGACGGCTTGAGTGGATTGGCGGCGACCGATCTCAGGCGCTCGTCATATGGCACACCGGCAAAATCGCACAGGCGCTTCACCGTGCCTTCCGGATCGTTCAGAAGGTCATCATAGCCGACAGAACACCAGTCTTCCGCGGGCAGCGCGGCGAGATCGTCGAGGATCATCTTGTTCGTGTCCCGCCACTGCCGCATGGCGATTTCGCCAAGCTCCTTGCCCGACAGTTCCTGCCATCCCGGGATGAGCAGCATCGACCACGGCATCCCGCGCCAGCCCGGCAGCGCCGGATAGGTCACGAAGCCTCCCGACACCCAGGCATCGACGATGGCGCTGATGTTCGCGCGCGGCTCGCGATGCAGGAATATGAACTTCGCATCCGGAAACATCTTCTTGAAGAACGGGATGCGCAGTGCGTTTTTCGGTGTTTTCTCGAGGAAGCGCACGGAGGCGGGTTTGTCCTGCGCTTCGGTCCATCGCACGCCATCCGCGTTGCGCAGATCGCGGATGTAGTTGGCCCGTACCATGATATCGACGCGCCCGGTCACCGACTCTTCCGTCAGCCGGTTGGATTCCATGTCGCGGTTCTGGGGCCGCAGGACGGGGATCGACTCGATGTGTTCATGGCCTTCGCCGCCGAGCGTCCAGAAAGCGTCACTCGCCGCCAGAGTCTCGAAAAGCAGTGTGCTGCCGGAACGCGGTGCCGACACGATGAACACGGGCCGCTCGAAACGGGGCCCGGCCGCGACGAGTTCCTGCGCGGAATTCGGTATCGGCGCCTTCATCATCGCGTCGAACAGCGCGTGCAGGATCGGCGCGACGCTCCAGTCATTGCTGGCGAGACGCAATTTCGCCAGCGAGAATTGTTCGGCCTGCGCCATCAGGCTTTGCCGCAGGATCTGGAATCGCTTGATGCGCTCTTCGCCGGGCCCCTCGCCGAACCAGGTCATGCGCCATTCCGCGAGGAAGCCAAGGAACAGCCCGTTCAACCCGCCAACCGCGGCCCTGTCGTTTCGCGGATGCGCAGCCAGGTCGGCGATAAGACGTGAAAATTCCAGCTCGAGCTCGGCCGGCGGCATCACTTCGGGAGTCACGAAGGTCTCGAAGGTCAGCGCCGGCGCGACGCCCTCGCGATAGGGAACGAACTGCATGCTCCCTTCGCTTCCATGCGGCCGCGCCATTCCCCAGAACGCCGAGCTGCCATAGGTGTCGAAGGTCAGGTGCACACGCCGTGTGTTCGTCTCGTTCACCACCGTGTGCTGCAGCCAGTTGCTGAACGTCCAGGCTTCGCCGGCCGCCATGTGCACATGCTGGTTTCCGGCATGAAAGCGGATGCCCGGATCGGTGATGATGGGGATATGAACGCGGGTATGGCCGCGCCAGTAATAGTGGTTGTCGACATGGGGCGGCACGCCCTTGCCCGGTTCGAGCCGCAGGAGGCGCGCCCG
>DATIVW010000237.1:0-2416 GCA_035465595.1 Rhizomicrobium sp.
GAAAACGGACAAATCCGATCCGCTGCTCTTCCTCGAGACGATGCCGTCGCCGGAAGCGCGCGATTACGTGCGCCGCGTGATGACCTATTACTGGATGTACAACCGCCGTCAGGACGAAGAGTCGCCCTCGCTCGATCAGGCCGCGGCGGGCGATTGGCCGAAATACAAGCGTCCGGCGAACATGCTAGTGCGGCCTGCGCCCGCGCCTCCGCAACCAGCGCCGCCGGCGAACACGGTGGTCAGCGATGCCTCCTATTGATGAAGGCGTAAAGTTCGTTCCCGTCCGTATCGCCGTGATGACCGTGTCGGACACGCGAACGCGTGAGAATGACACCTCCGGCGACACGCTGGCCGCGCGCATCGCCGATGCCGGGCATGCGCTGGCGGATCGCGTCATCGTGAAGGACGACATCCCCACCATCCGCGCGCAGCTTCAGCAATGGATCGACGACAAGACGATCGATGCCGTCATCACCACCGGCGGCACCGGCCTCACCGGCCGTGATGTCACCGTCGAAGCGATGAAGCCGCTCTTTGAGAAGGAAATAGACGGCTTCGCGGCCGTCTTCCACCGGATCTCCTTCGAGAAGATCGGCACGTCGACCTTGCAATCACGCGCCTGCGCGGGCGTCGCCAAGGGCACCTATCTCTTTGCCCTTCCCGGTTCGACCGGTGCGGTAAAGGATGGCTGGGACGGCATCCTGAAATTCCAGCTCGATATCCGCCACAAGCCCTGCAATTTCGTGGAAATCATGCCCCGGCTGGAAGAACACCGGAAATAATCCGAATATTTCTCCGCAGCCTGTCGAAATCGGGCGGTGCCGTTCGTCATCGGGATAGCCAATGATGGCCGACGAAGGAGAATGTCATGAAATACATGCTGCTGGTCTACGCCGATCCCGATGGGTTCGCAGCGCTCAAGCCCGCCGAAGCCCAGGCCGCGATGGCCGGCTACGCCGCTTTCACCGAAGCGCTGGAGAAGGAAAAGGCACTGTTGCACTCGCAGCGCCTGAAGCCGACGAGCCAAGCCACCACGGTCCATGTCGAAAACGGCACGCCCAAGGTGCTGAACGGTCCCTATGTCGAAACAAAGGAACAGCTCGGCGGCTATTTCCTGATCGAAGCGCCGGATCTGGATGCCGCGATCAAATGGGCCGCGCGCTGCCCCGGCTCGCATCACGGCAGCGTCGAAGTCCGTCCCGTCTGGGAAATGTAGGAACACCTCATGCGAAAAGTGACAGTATTCGAGAACATCACGCTCAACGGCTTTTTTGCGGATGCAAACGGCGATGTGCAATGGGCGCATGAGGGCGACAACGATCCGGAGTTCGCCGCCTTCGTCGCCAGCAATGCGAGCGGCAGCAGCACCCTCGTATTCGGACGCATCACCTATGACATAATGGTGCGTTTCTGGCCGACGGATGCCGCCCGGCAATCCATGCCCGAGGTCGCAAAAGGCATGAACGCATCGCAGAAGCTTGTCTTCTCACGCACACTGGCGAAACCGGATTGGGAGAACACGCGCGTTGTGAACAGCGATCCCCCGGGCGAAATCCGCAGGCTGAAAGCGCAGGACGGTCCCGGCATCGCTGTGCTGGGCAGCGGCAGCATCGCGGCGCAACTCGCGGCCGCGAACTTGATCGACGATTATCAGTTCGTCGTGAACCCGATCGTGCTTTCCACCGGCAAAACGCTGTTCGCAGGTGCAGACCGAAAGCTGAAGCTCGTAGACAGTCGCACGTTCAAGAATGGAAAAGTCTTCCTGCGCTATGAACCGCGCGTCTGACAGTGACGCGTGGGCGGCGGCTGATGCGGTCGCGCGGCGAAGTTACGGCAAGCTTGTCGCTTTCCTCGCCGCGCGCACACGCGATGTGGCGGGGGCGGAGGACGCATTGTCCGAAGCCTTCGCCGCCGCGCTCGCGCATTGGCCGGCTGATGGCGTTCCCGAAAGCCCCGAAGCATGGCTGCTCGCGGCGGCCCGGCGCAAGTTCATTGACGCGCTGCGCAAACGCAAAAGAAGCGAAGACGCATCCGATCATCTGAAGCTCATGGCCGAAGAACTCGCCAATGCGAACGACAACGCCGTACCGGACAAACGTCTGCTGCTCATGTTCGCCTGCGCGCATCCGGCGATCGACGAGGCGATCCGCGCACCGCTCATCCTGCAAACCGTACTTGGCTTCGATGCCGCCACGATCGCGTCCGCCTTTCTCGTCGCGCCATCATCCATGAGCCAGCGTCTTGTGCGCGCGAAGGCGAAGATCCGCGGCGCGGCCATTCCATTCCGGCTGCCCGATCCGGGGGAATTGCGCGAACGTCTCGATGCGGTGCTGGACGCGATCTACGCCGCGTACGCCGAAGGCTGGTCCGATCCCGCGGCCACCGACATGCATCGCCGCGCGCTTGCCGGCGAAGC
>DATIVW010000238.1:0-3202 GCA_035465595.1 Rhizomicrobium sp.
GCGCGCTTGTACACGTAGAACCTCATAGCGTTAGAGCCGGTTTTTGGCCGGGCCGGCGGCCCCCTGGACCCATGCCGAAAATCAGCGCCGCCGCCCCTGAAAGCGCGTCGCTGGGCCGGACCTTAGCCAGATTTTTACCGCTAAGGCTAGCCCGTAACCCCCGGCCCCGGTTCAAATTTTGCTTTTTTAATCAGGCATTAGCGGCTTGCGGCCACAATCTGCGGCCGATGGAAATTCAACCCAAAACAGCCAGGTTGGTTACCGGATGAGCGCCGTGCGCCGCACCAGTTTCTCCAAGCTCTCCCAGAAGGAGGCGTCGGCTGCCATCGCCCGCCACGAGATGCTGTTTGCCGGACGCATCGGCGGCGCGCGCGCCGTCTTCGCCTTCTGCGACCTGTCGGGGCTGGATCTGTCGGGGCGAAATCTTTCCGATGCCGACTTCACCGGCGCGCTCTTGGAGGAAACCAACCTCACGGGCGGGCGCCTGGATTCTGCCAGTTTCTTCGGCGCCGACCTGCGCCGCGCCAATCTTGCAGGCGCCACGCTTCGGCGCGCGGACATGCGCGGCGCAAGCCTGCGCGGCGCCAACCTCATCGGCGCCGATCTTTATGAAGCGGACCTGCGCGAAGGCACCATCGCCCAGAAGGACCGCTTCGGAAATCTGCGCGTGATGCAGCACGATGTCGGGCCAAGCGAGCTTCCCGATGCGCTTCTGAGCAGCGCCAACCTGGAGCGCGCCAAGCTTTCGGGCGCGCTCGCCGTGCGTGCCGATTTCACCGACGCGATCATGCGCAGCTGCAAGCTGACGCGCGCCAATTTGCGCCATGCAAAGCTCAGCGGCGCAAATCTCGAGAACGCGGATCTGTCGGGCTGCGTCCTTGCAGGCGCCGATCTGTCCGGTGCCATCCTCGTCGGGGCGACGATGGCGAGCACCATCCTGGACGGCGCGAACCTGACCGGTGCGCTGCTGAAGAATCCGGACGTGGTCAAGAACGCGTCGCTGCCCGACATCCTCAACGCCCACTCGCGCTGGGCGGAGACGGACGGACGCGAAGGGACGCCCGCCGATCTCACCGGCGCGGATCTGCGCGAACTGAAATCGCTCGCGCATCGCCAACTGACAGCGCTCATCGCGCCGGGCGCGATGCTCTACGGACTCGATCTTTCCGGCGCTTCCCTGCAGGGCAGCAACCTGTCCGGCGCCGACCTGCGCAGTGCGCGGCTTGCCGGCGCGGATCTGCGCGGCGCCAATCTTTCCGGCGCCAAGCTGGGCAACGCAAATCTGCACGATGCCAGGCTCGGGCCGCTTCTGATTTCCGACCAGCGCCTTCTGCCCGCGCGCCTCGACGGCGCGCAGGCCCGCTATGCCGATTTCCGCGGCGCCGATCTTTGCCGCGCGCGCCTCAACGACAGTGACTTGTCCTACGCCAATCTGCTGGGCGCGGATTTGCGCGATTGCGAGATGGGCGGCGCCATCCTCGGCGGCGCCAAGCTTCCGCCGATGGTCGCCGAAGCAATCTCCAGTCTTGCGATGAGCGAGACGCGCTAGCCCGCGGCGGCTTTGGCCGGCGCATCGGGCACGCGCTGGCGGATGAACTGCCCCAGGCGCTGCAGCGACACGCGCGCTTCGGGCACATAGGCACTGGCCTGGAACAGGTGCTGCATCCCGTCATAGATTTCCACGCTCACCGGAACGCCGGCTTCGGCGGCGCGATCGCCGATGCGGCTGGCATCGTCGCGCAGGATCTCGTTGCTGCCGGCATGGACCATGATCGGCGGGAAATCGCGGAACGGAGCATAGATCGGCGAGGCGTAGGGATCGGCCGGGCTTTGCTTCTTGAGATAATTGCGCGCGCTCATGAAGAGGAGCTCCCAGCTCAGCGCCGCATCCTTCTTGGCGTTCTGCAGCATCGACCAGCCGCTGAGCGAAAGGTCGGCCCACGGGCTCATCGCGACGACGCCCGCCGGCATCGGCAGGCCGGCATTGCGGATCGCAAGCAGGCACGAGAACACCAGCCCGCCGCCTGAGCCATCGCCCGCAAGGACGATCTGCGATGCGGCGACGCCGTGCTGCAAAAGATGGCGATAGGCGTCGATGCCATCGCGCAGGCCCGCGGGAAAGGCGAAGTCTGGCGCGAGGCGATAATTGACGGAGAAAGCATTGGCGCCGGCGGCGCTGCAGAGCCTGGCCACCAAGGTGCGGTGGGTTTCGGGCGAACCGGAGATGTAGCCGCCGCCATGGAAATAAAGGATCACGCGGTGCGGCAGCGAGCCATCGACGCGCACCCATTCGCCCTTCACGGGCCCAAGCTGGCCCGCCTCGAACACAGCGTCCCTGGGAACCGCGGCGAAATGGCCGGTCAGGTAATTGAACTGGCGGCGCAGCTCCTCGATGTCCGTGGCGTCGCCCGTGGTGGCGCGCGGCCGCGAGAGGCGGGACATGCGGGAGAACAGGGCGCTCTGCCAACTGGGCATTCGGGAACCGAAGGTTGAGTTCACGACAGGATAGAGAATGCCCTCGCCCGGCCCAAATGAAAAAGCCGGGCAGCGTTAAGGCCACCCGGCTTTTGCGTTACTTCTGGAACCCGAAGGTTAGGCGGCTTTCGCCTGGCCTTCGATGGTCTTCAGTTCCGGCGCGTTGATCTGGATGCGGCGGGGCTTCTTCTCCTCCGGCACGATCTGCTCCAGGTCGACATGCAACAGCCCGTTCTCGAGCTTGGCGCCGCGGACTTCGACTTGATCGGCGAGCTGGAAGCGGCGCTCGAAGGCGCGGCCGGCAATGCCCTGGTAAAGGACGTTCTTGCCTTCGCTCTTGCCGGCGTCTTCCTGCTTGCCCGCGATCGTGAGGACGCCGTCCTTCACTTCGACGTTCAGGTCCTTCTCGCCGAAACCGGCGACTGCGACCGTCACGCGATAGCGGTTCTCGGCGGTGCGCTCGATGTTGTAGGGCGGATAGGACGGGGCCGAATCGTACTGTGCGATCTGGCCGAGCGTGTCGAACAGGCGGTCAAAGCCGACGGTCGAACGCGAAAGGGGGGAAAAATCGAATCTCATGGTCAAACCTCCGAAAAAGCGTTTGGGTTTGGCCCTTCCCGAGGCGGGCAAAGGCCGGTTTTCCTGCCCGGACGCCTGACGGCCGGCCGGACATTTCCTAGGTAGGAAGGGGTTTTTGGCGCTTCAAGAGGGGGAGTGCCAGCACGCC
>DATIVW010000239.1:0-7439 GCA_035465595.1 Rhizomicrobium sp.
GGCGGCGGCTTCTTCGTGGTGATGTTGGGCCAGCGCTTCGCGAATCTCGCGTTCAGCTCCAGCCAGCGCTCGAGACCGGACATGGTGTCGGGCTTTATCGCCTCGGCCGGGCATTCCGGCTCGCACACGCCGCAATCGATGCAGACGTCCGGATCGATGACGAGCATGTTCTCGCCTTCATAAAAGCAGTCGACCGGGCAGACCTCCACGCAGTCCATGTACTTGCACTTGATGCAGGCATCGGTGACGACGAAGGTCATGGCCGCCTAAACAAGTATTTCCTATACCTGTTTTATGCCATAAAGAGGTATATGCAATGCTACTTTTTGCCCGATGCGGCGTTTTGGCGGGTCAGCGGGCGGCGGAGAGCAGCCGCTCCATGCGCCGGTAGGTGGCCGGATTGGAGACCAGGTCGGCCAGCGAATACTTGTTCAGAACGGCGAAAAAGGCGGCCAGCGCCTCGTCCAGCGGCCCGCGCAACCCGCAGGCCGGCGCGACCACGCAGGTGTTGGTCTCCCGGTTGAAACACTCGACCAGGGTGAGGCTGTCTTCGGTCGTGCGCACCACGGCGCCCAGGTTGATGCGGTCTGCGGGCCTGGCCAGCCTGAGCCCGCCGCTACGTCCGCGCACGCTTTCCACGAAACCCTTCTGCACCAGCGTCTGCGCCACCTTCATCAGGTGGTTCCGCGAGATCTGGTAGCGGTTCGCCACCTCCTCGATGGTGTGCAGCGTGTCCGGCTCCAGCGCCAGCAGCATCAGGAGGCGCAGGGCGAAATCGGTGTGCAGGGTCAGGCGCATGTCGGGCCGCGATTAAGACGCATGCCATATACCACTTTTCTCCGGGAAAAGCGGAATCAGACGGCCAGCTTGTCCAGTGCCTTCAGGATCGCGTCCGTCATCTGCGCGGTTCCCACCTTCGTCATGCCCGGCTGCATGATGTCGGCGGTGCGGTAGCCGTCGGCGAGGACGCGGTCGACGGCGCGTTCCAGGAGCTGCGCATCCTCGATGCGGGCGAAGGAATAGCGCAGGCACATGGCGAAGGAGAGGATGCAGGCGATGGGGTTCGCGAGCCCCTTGCCCGCGATGTCCGGCGCGCTGCCGTGGATCGGCTCATAGAGCGCGGCCTGTTTGCCGTTTGCCCGTTTCGCGCCCAGCGACGCCGAGGGCAGCATGCCGATCGAGCCGGTGAGCTGCGCTGCCTCGTCCGACAGCACGTCGCCGAAGAGATTGTCGGTGACGATGACGTCGTACTGCTTGGGATTGCGCACCAGCTGCATGGCGCAATTGTCGGCCAGCACGTGGCTGAGCTCGATATGCGGGAACTCTTCCTTGTGAACCTTCGTCACGACTTCGCGCCACAGCACGCCGGTGACCATGACGTTGGATTTCTCGGCGGATGCCACGCGGCGCGAGCGCAGGCCCGCCAGTTCGAACGCGACCCGCGCGATGCGCTCGATCTCGTGCGTGGTGTAGACCTGCGTGTCCACCGCGCGTTTCTGCCCGTCCGGCAAGGTGGTGGTTTCCTTCGGCTCGCCGAAATAGACGCCGCCCGTCAGCTCGCGCACGATGAGGATATCGAGGCCGGACACGATCTCCGGCTTCAGCGTGCTCGCATCCTTCAGCGCATCGAAGCACAGCGCCGGGCGCAGGTTTGCGAACAGCTCAAGATCCTTGCGCAGGCGCAGGAGGCCGCGCTCCGGCTTCTGGTGGAACGGCAGCTTGTCCCATTTGGGCCCGCCCACCGCGCCGAAGAGAATGGCGTCGGCCTTGCGCGCCTTCGCCACCGTTTCGTCCGGCTCCGGCGTGCCGAGCGCATCGAACGCGCCGCCGCCGATGGGCGCGCTTTCGGTGTGGAACGCGAAATTGCGGTTCTTCGCGTACCAGCCGAGCACGCGCTGCGTCTCTTCGATGACTTCGGGCCCGATGCCGTCACCGGGCGTCAAGAGTATGTGATGGGTCATGTCGCGCTATCCAAATCCAAATCCAAAAATTGTCATGGCCAGCAACAGCGGGCCACCTAGTTGGTCGTAGGACTCTCTCGCCGCGTAGACACGCGGCGGCTGGGTGGCCCGGTCAAGCCGGGCCATGACAGCACATTTACTTCCGCATTCTCGCGAGGCGTTCGCCCATTTCGCTGCCGCGGCCGACGGTGCGATGAAGCTCGTGCGCGAGGCCGGCCTTCTCGGTCAGTCCGTCGGTGTCCTTCAGCAGCTTCTTGTTGGCCGCGTTGCTGCGCCGGGAATTGGCGAGGACTTCCTTCGCGAACTGCGCGACGGCCGCATCCAGCTCCGCATCGGCGACGCAGAAATTCGCAAGCCCCATTTCCGCGGCTTCGCGGCCGGAATAGATGCGCGAGGTGAACATCATCTCCATCGCACGCGCCTTGCCCACGCGCCGCGGCAGCCGCTGGCTCATGCCCCACACCGGCACCAGGTCCCACTTGCCGTGCGTGTCCGCGAACTTCGCGCTTTCGGCCGCGATGATGATGTCCGCGCCCAATGCCAGTTCGAGGCCGCCCGTCAGGCAGTGCCCCTGCACCACGCAGACCACCGGCATCGGCAGGTCCGACATGCGCTCGATGGTGCGCGTCTCGAAATGCGAAACCGACAAACCTTCGCCGCCGCCGGAGATGTCGTCGAGATCGTGGCCGGCGCAGAAGCTGCGGCCCGTGCCGCGCAGGATCACGCAGCCGATCTTCGGCGCGTTCTGCTCGACATGATCCAGATGCGCCGCCAGCTCCTTGAACACCGCATGGTTCAGCGCGTTCAGCTTCTGCGGGCGGTTCAGCGTCAGGGTGACGAGGCCGTCCTTCTCCTCGCGCAGGACCTGTTCGCTCACAGCCAGCTCGCCTGCGCCGCCTGGCGCTTCTCGTAGGCGGAGATATCCCTCTCGTGGCGCAGCGTGAGGTCGATGTCATCCCAGCCGTTCATCAGGCATTGCTTGCGGAACGGATCGATCTCGAACTTCACCGTGCCGCCGTCCGGGCCGCGCACTTCCTGTTTTTCCAGATCGACGGTGATGACGGCATTGGCGCCGCGCTCCGCATCGTCCATCAGCTTGTCGATGATGTCCTGCGGCAGCGCGATGGGCAGGATGCCGTTCTTGAAGCAGTTGTTGTAGAAGATGTCGGCGAAGCTCGGCGCGAAGATCACCTTGATGCCGAAATCCAGCAGCGACCATGCTGCGTGCTCGCGGCTCGAGCCGCAGCCGAAATTGGCGCCGGCCACCAGCATTTTCGCGTGACTGTAAGCCGGCTTGTTCAGGATGAAATCCGGATTCTCGCTGCCGTCCGGATTGGTGCGCATCTCGTGAAACAGCGCCTTGCCAAGTCCGGTCCGCTTGGTGGTCTTCAGGAATTGCTTTGGGATGATCATGTCGGTGTCGACATTGATCATCGGCAAGGGTGCCGCTACGGCAGTCAGCGTCGTGAATTTTTCCATGGCGGAGAAAGCCTATCCGCCGCTGGCTTGCCCCTCAAGCGGGTGCGGCTCCGTGTCGTGGAATTTGTGCAGATCCACGATCATCCGCCCCTGCGGCGATACGGAAAGAACGTCCACGAAGCGGCGGCCCCAGAGGACCTGGTGCGGCTCATAGACATGGCGGGCATAGATCTGGTCCGCCAGGATGTCGTCGCGCCCGCTGAGCAGCACGACGATCTCCATCTCCTTCTCCGCCAGCATCTCCGGCGTCACGCCATAGAGCGGACTCGTCTCGTCGATGCGATGCATGATCGTCCACGACAGGGCGAACAGCGAGGTGCGGTTGCGCATGAGTTGAAGCTCGTCGAACCGGCGCATCGTGATGCCTTCGAGGCTCGTCGCCTGGCGGGCGAGCGTCACGTTCACGCTTGCATCCAGCACCTGGTTGCCGCGCTGGTTGGAGGTGCGCATCATCAATGTCGGCACGCCGTCATAAGGCAGGATCACCGCCACGTTGGAAAACACAAAGCGCGCCGACGGCCGCGACAGGCGCGCGAACAGAAGCGCCGTCACCACGCCGATATAGAGGATGCCGACGAAGGCTTCGGCCATCACGATGACGTCCACATAATGCGACTTGGGCACCATGTCGGTGTAGGCGATCGAGCCCATGGTCTGGACGCTGAAGATGAAGCGCGCCCAGAAATCGCCCGGCGCGGCGTTCGACAGCCCGCGCGGATCGGTCAGGTAAAGTCCGGCGAATATCATGTTGACGAGGATGAAGACGGCCAGAAGGCCCAGCAGGAACACGGGCCACGAGGCCATCAGCGACTGGTGATAGAAATCGGTGTAGCGCGTGACGTCCTGCCCGCGCACTTCGGCCAGCCGGCCGCGCGGCGTGCGCGCCCGTACATGGGTCGCGCGCGGCGAATAGGGCGCGCCGGTTCTGGCGCCGTCACCCGGATCGTTGATCTTCACGTCGCTGCTTCCACCTTGCGCCTGCCGATGCGGCCCAGATGCGTATCGCCGAAGGCGGTGCCGTATTTCAAGCCGTAACCCAGCGCCCTGTCGAAGCCGACATGCGCAAGCCAGATGAGGCCCAGGCCAGGCAGCAATGGACTGGATGCAAAATAGCCGGCGGCAAGCACCGCGATCGGGCCGATGGTGGAATGCGCGGCATTGTAGGCGATCGCGCCCGCGCGCGGCCCGAACAGGAAGAAGAAAAAGCTCAGGTCCGGGGCGAGAAACAGGATGGCGAACCATTTCCATCCGATGCCGAAATGCTGATACGCGGCCAGCGCGGCGGCCAGGAGCACAAGCCCTTCCAGCCGCAAAAGGGCGCGCGGCCCGCCATTCACGAAACCCGGTTGAACATCAGCGTCCATTGCGCTCGCCCTGATCCGACACGGGCGCGAGACTAGCACGGACAAAAACTAATCGCGCGAGAGCCCGTGCGCGCCGAGCGCCTTGAGATAGGCGGCCCACTTCTTGTTGTGGTCGCGGCCAAGCTCGTGCAGCCAGTCCCAGGAATAGAGCCCGGTGTCGTGGCCGTCGTCGAAGAGGATGCGCACGGCGTAATTGCCCACGGGCTCCAGACCCTTGATCTTCACGTTCTTCTTGCCGCCGATCGTCACCTTCTGGCTGGCGGCATGGCCCTGCACTTCCGCGCTGGGGCTTTCGATGCGCAGATATTCGGCGGGAAGCTGGAAGCGGTCGCCGTTCTCGAAAATGACGGTCAGCGTCGTCTTCGCCGGATCGAGGCGAATCTCGTTCGGCCAGATGCCGGCGCTCATGACCGTTCGGCTTCGGTGAGCTCTCGCGCTTCGCTTTCGATCATGACCGGCACGCCGCCGCGGATGGGATAGGCCAGGCCCGCCGCCTTGCTGATCAGCTCGTTCTTCGCGCGATCGTATTTCAGCGGCATGCGCGTCACCGGGCACACAAGAATGGCGAGCAATTTCGGATCCGGTTCCATCAGTTTATCGACGATCCACCTGATGGCGCGGGCGTTCCGGCCATTTCGAGCAGCGCCACCAGCGTCGCGACGCGCGCATGCCAGTCACCGGCTTCGAGCAGCGCCTGCTTCTCCGCCGGTTCGAACGGGCAAAGCATGGCGAGCGCATTCACCAGCGTCTCGGGCGGCGCGGTCATCACCGAGCGCCAGTCCGCCTTCAGGTCGCGCCGGGAGAGATAATCCTTCAGCGCATCGACCACTCGCTCGCGCGGAAAATCGCTTTCATCGTTGATGATGAGGTCGCCGGCGAACGGCGCATAGTCCGGCGTCACCGCGCGGAACGGCGCCTGCGTCGCCAGCTCGTTCTTCACCCGGAAGCGGCACACGCCCGAAAGCGTGACGAGATAACGGCCATCATCGGTCTCGCGATAGGAGGTGACGCGGCCGGCGCAGCCTACTGCTGAAAGTTTTGGCGTCAGCGCCTTTTCCTCGGATTCCGCAGGCTGGATCATGCCGATCATGCGCCCGCCCGACATCACCGAATCCACAAGCGCCAGGTAGCGCGGCTCGAACACGTTGAGCGGCAATTGCCCGCGCGGCAGAAGCAGCACGCCGGTCAGCGGAAACAGCGGCAGGGGATTGGGCAGTTCTTCGATGCTGTTATACGCACGCATCATTCGCCTCTTTTCTCACGAGAACAGGATGGATGAAAGCCTGCGCCGCGCGTCGATGGTGCGCGGATCGGTCGGGCCCATCGCCTCGAACAGCGTGACGAGGTGCTTGCGCGCAGCTTCCTCGTTCCATTTGCGGTCGCGGCGGACGAGCTCGAGCAGTTGCGCCAGCGCGCCGTCGCGGTCGCCCGCGGCATCGAGCGCCATGGCGTAATCGTAGCGCGCCTGGTGGTCGGCCGGATTGGCGTCCACCTTCGCCTTTTGCGCCGACGTGTCGGCAACCGGAGCGGCGCTCGACTGCTCCTTCAATTTCAATTCGGCATCCACGGCGCGGATCGCTTCGTCATTCGCACCGTCCGCCCGCACCAGCTGCAATGTGGCGCGCGCGCGTTCCACGTCGCCGCTCTTCAGATAGCAGCGCGCAAGTCCCGCGACCGCTTTGGGATTGCCCGGGTCGTCCTGCAGCACATGGCCATAGGCTTGCGCGGCGGTGGCGATGTCGCCGGCGGCGAAGGCCTCATCGGCGGCGGCGAGAACTTCCTCGGCGTGGTCGTGGCCGGCGGCGCCGGACGTCAGGTGTTTCACGAAATCGCGGATCTGGGTTTCGGGGATCGCGCCCATGAAGCCGTCCACCGGCTGGCCGTTCTTGAAGGCATAGACGGTCGGGATCGACTGGATGCGAAGCTGGCGCGCGATCCCCTGGTTCTCGTCGATGTTGACCTTGACCAGGCGCACCGCACCCTTCGCTTCGTTCACGATCCTTTCGATCATGGGGCCGAGCGTCTTGCACGGGCCGCACCACGGCGCCCAGAAATCCACGATCACCGGGACCTCGCGTGACGCTTCGATGACGTCGGCGGCGAAGGTTTCCAGCCCACTGTCTTTAATATAAGCGCTCGGCGCGCTGGTGCTTTCCGTCTTGGGCGCCGCCGTAACCGGCCGGCCTCCGGGACCAATCAATGCCATGTCAGAAATGTCCTTTGGTGCGCCAAACATGGGGGTTCGCGCGGCGAAAGAAAAGCGTCGATTATTTCAATATTGCCGGGAACTTAACCCCACTCAGAACGCGGAAAGGCGGCGCTCCAGCGCAGCCTTCACATCCGGCCATTCGGACGCCAGCACCGAGAAATAGACACTGTCGCGGAAATAGCCCTGGGGCATCCACATATGGCCCCGCAGCGTCCCTTCTTCCCTGGCGCCCAGTTTCTTGAGCGCCGCCTGCGAGCGCTTGTTCCTGGCGTCCGTCTTGAACTCCACGCGGTTGTAATGCGCGGCGAAGGCGTTCTGCAGCAGGAGATATTTGCACTCCGGATTGACCGGCCCGCCCTGCGCGTCGGGCACATACCAGGTGAATCCGATCTCCACCCGCGCATCGGCGGGCTGGATCGCCAGATA
>DATIVW010000240.1:0-7720 GCA_035465595.1 Rhizomicrobium sp.
CATGTCGGTCAGAAAGTGTCCAAGGGCTCGTTCGTCGGAAAACTCGGATCCACCGGGCGCAGCACAGGGCCTCATGTCCATTACGAAGTGTGGCTCGCCGACGTCGTGAGAGATCCGAGCAGATTCATCGAGGCTGGCCGCCATGTTCTCCAGTAAGAGTAAAGACACCGACCCTGCTGCTTCCATATCTTCGCAGGTGAAGCGTCCGGCGCGCTCCGCGGCGCCTTCCATCATCAGTGCCGATCTCGTGGTCCAGGGCACACTGACCTCCACCGGCGACATCCAGATCGACGGCCGCGTCGAAGGCGACGTGCGCAGCGCCGGGCTCGTCATCGGCGACAAGGCGTTCATCCATGGTGAAATTCTCGCGGATGACGTGACCGTGCGTGGCCGCATCCAGGGCGGCATCCGCGCCCGCAAGGTCCTGCTCTGCACGACCAGCCATGTCGAGGGAAACATCCTGCACGAGGCCTTCGCGGTCGAAGCGGGCGCATTCTTCGAGGGCAATTGCCGCCATTCCGACAATCCGCTTTCCGAGGAAGCCGGCCGCCAGAACCAGTCCTATCAGGCAAGGCCCGCTGCCGCGCCGCAGCCCGCTGCCACTCCGGTCGCGGCACCCGCTCCGGCGATCAACAATGTCAAGGCGCCCGACCTGAGCGCGCCGCGCCCGGCTCCCGCCGCGACATTCCAGCAGCTCAAGAGCAACGGCTGACCATACGCGTTTTCAGAACCGCCCCGCCTTGGGAAACCAGGGCGGGGCTTTTCGTTTCGGCTTGGTCGTGCCGCTGGAACGCGCCCATGCGCTGACGCGTTCTGAGGCGGGTGTGCTAAACCTCGCGCGCCTTTTGGGGAGACCTTCATGGCGGTCACGACGGTTCTGAACGACGATGGGGCTGCGACTATCGTCAGCAGCGGCAACGACAACGACGGATATCTCACACATCGGTTCTCCTGGAGTGCCGCATTCGCAGGGGCCTTTCTTGCCACCGCGGTAACCTTCCTGCTTCTCGCGCTGGGATCGGGTTTCGGTCTCGCGCTCAGCCCCGCGAAACACGTGACGACCCCGGCATTCCTCACGCTCGGCGCGGTCTATTTTCTCGTCGCGCAAGCCTTCGGCTTCGCCGCCGGCGGACATCTTGCCGGACGCCTGATCGGCCCCGCGCCCGAGACGACGAAGGAAGAGGAATTCCGTTCCGCCGCGCACGGCCTCGTCGTGTGGGCGCTGACGGTCGTCGCCACCGCAACGCTGATTGCGATCGGAAGCATTGCTGCCGGAGGCTCTGCGGTGTCGGTTGCCGCGTCGTCCAGCAAATTCGGCACGCAATCCACCGCGATGACGAGCGACTACGTGGCCTATTGGGTAGACATGCTCTTCCGGCCGGCGCCGGGGCCCTCGCAAGCCTCGCTGGATTGGACGCGTTACGCCCAGGCCAATACCGAAGACGCCACGGACGCTACACCGAGCCAGCCCAACCCTTCTGCGACACCTTCACCGGATTTTCCCGAACAGACGCCACCTGCTCCCAGCGCCAAGTCCGCAAATCCGGATGAGACGCCGCCGAGCGCGCCCGCCACGACGACGATCGGATCGGGAGCAGCTGCAACGCCTTCGAATTCGCGCGCGGCGCCGGAAGACACGGTCATTCCGCCGCCGGTCACAGGCTTCGTGCCGCCGGCCAGCCTTCCCGCCGACAAGGCGGAAGTCACGCGCATCCTCAATGTCGGCATGATGAATGGCGCGCGCCTGAGCCAGTACGACAAGGACCGCATCGCTGCGCTCGTCGCGCAGGACACCGGCATGAGCCTTCCGAGCGCCCAGCGCCGCGTCGATAACGCGGAAATGCGCATGCACAACGAAACGGCCGAAGCCGAAGAGACCGCGCGCAAGATCGCGAGCTATGCAAGCCTGTGGATCGCGGCCTCCCTTCTGTTCGGTGCGATCGTCGCGGCGGCGGCCGCGATGTCCGCGCGTTGGGAAGATGACGCCGTGACATTCGGCTGGCCGCGGCGCGAACCCGGCTAATCCGCCCCACCATTAGTCGAGATCGGCGATCTTCTCTTTCGGCTTGCCGCCGACTTCCTGCGCCAGTGCGGCCGCCATGAAGGGATCAAGATCGCCGTCGAGCACATCTTGCGGCAGGCGGCTTTCCACGCCGGTGCGCAAGTCCTTCACGAGCTGATAGGGCTGCAGCACGTAGGAGCGGATCTGGTGGCCCCAGCCGATGTCGCTCTTCTCGCCGATGAAGGCGCCAGTTTCGGCCTTCTTCTTTTCGAGCTCGATCTCGTAAAGACGCGAGCGCAGCATGTCCCAACAGATGGCGCGGTTCTGGTGCTGCGATTTTTCCGTCTGGGACGACACTGCGATGCCGGTCGGCAGATGGGTGATGCGCACCGCGCTTTCGGTCTTGTTGACGTGCTGCCCGCCCGCGCCGCTGGCGCGGAACACGTCCACGCGAACATCCTTTTCGGGAATGTCGATCTCGATCGACTGATCGATCACGGGGTAAACCGTGACCGACGAGAAGCTCGTGTGCCGGCGGGCATTGGAATCGAACGGCGAAATGCGCACGAGGCGATGTACGCCCGCTTCCGTCTTCAGCCAGCCATAGGCGTTCTCGCCCTTGACCAGCAACGTGGCGGACTTGATGCCGGCGCCCTCGCCCATGCTTTCCTCGATGAGCTGCAGCTTGTAGCCGTGGCGCTCCGCCCAGCGCGTGTACATGCGAAACAGCATCTCGGCCCAGTCCTGGCTTTCGGTGCCGCCCGCGCCGGCGTGGACTTCGAGATAGGTGTCGTTGCCATCCGCCTCGCCCGAGAGCATCGATTGCAGACGCAATTCCTCCGCGCGCCTGGAAAGTCCCTCGATGGACTTCTCGGCATCCGCCACCATCGCGGTGTCGTTTTCGGATTCGGCCATCTCCAGCAGGCCAAGCCCGTCATCGAGCTCGGCTTGCAGCGATTTCACCGAGGAAACCGACTGATCGAGTTTCTGCCGCTCGCGCATGAGCTTCTGCGCGGATTGCGGGTCGTTCCAGATGGAAGGGTCTTCGGCGCGCGCGTTCAGTTCGTCGAGGCGGCGCAGGGCGTTGTCCCAGTCAAAGATGCCTCCTCAGCAGGTCGATGGCCTGCTTGATCTCGTCGGCTGTGCGCTGGATTTCGGGACGCATGAAAATCTCTGATACGGAACGTGGGCTGATATAGGGGCGCGGCCGGGCGGCGTAAAGAGCCGTCAGCGGCCCGGCGTCTGGCCCAGCGAGAACAGGTTTTCCTCGCCCAGTTCCGCGGCCCTGCGCCGTTCCAGTTCCTGGGTGTAGCGCCGCAGCGCGTAGGATTCGGTGAGAAACCCGACGACGCGCGGATCGGCGCGCGCCGACAGAACCGGCAGCGCTTCGGTCTGCGTCTGCTCGAAGCGCGCCAGCGCCGTGCGCACGTTCTCGGACGGCAGAAGAAAGATCGTGCGACCGCCGACGAGATCGGCAACGACCGAAAAATCGATCACGTCGTCGATCTGCGGGTCGTGGGCCGCCAGCATGTCGATCACCCCGACATAGCGGCCATCCGGATCGACCGCATAGACGCTCTTGATCGCGCCCGGCGGATATTTGGCGCGCAGCGCCCGGATCGTCATGTCGCTGCGCACGGTCTTGGGATCGCTGCGCATCAGCCGCGCCACCGTCAGGTCGCTGATCCAGCCGACGTCATGCGCGCCGCGAATGCCGAGACCGCGAACATGGAATCGCCAGGTCGAGAACGAATAGCCGAAGGTGAGCCGCACAATGGTCGACGCTGTGATCACGCCCGTCAGAACGCCCAGCGTGACCGGGAAGTCTCCCGTCGCTTCCAGCACGAGAAACACCATCGTGAGCGGCGCGCCCACGATGGCGGCGGCCACCGATCCCATCCCCACGAGCAGGAATGCCGGTTCCTGCAGCGCCAGGCCATGCACGAAAGGCGCAAGGCTCTGCACGAAAACCCCGCCAAAAAGGCTGCCCAGGAAAAGCGAAGAGCTGAACAGGCCACCGCGAAAGCCGGAGCCGACGGAAATCGCCGACGCCACGAGTTTTGCCACCAGCAGCGCCGCCAGCGGCAGCAACGCCCAGCGCATGTCGAAGTGATATTGGATCGCGCCGTGCCCACTGCCCAGCACTTGCGGGAATTCCCATGCCAGCGCCGACAGGACAACGCCCCCGGCGAAGGGGCGCATCCATTCGGGCACCTCGAGCCTGCGCAGCCCGCGCTCGGACCACGTCACCGCCTGCATGGCGATGATGCCGACGCCGGCGGCCAGTATCCCCATGATGAGGAACAGTCCATAGCTCCTTGTGTCGAGAAACATCGGGCCGCCGATCTCGAACAGCGGTTGCGGCTTGTTCAGCGCACGCTGCATGAGCGTGGCGCAAACCGATGCGACTGCCACCGGCGCGAGCGCGCGCGGCATGTAGCTGCCGAGGATCAATTCAAATCCGTAGAAAGCGCCGGCCAGCGGTGCATTGAACGCTGCCGCAATGGCCGCGGCGGCGCCCGCCGTCACGAAGATGCGCTGGTCTTCGCGGCGCAGGCGGAATTCGCGGCCGAACCGCGAGAACAGCGCCGAGCCGAGCTGGCTGTATCCCGCCTCCATGCCGAGCGACGCGCCGGACGCATTCGAGACGACCGTCATCAGCGTGAGGCGAACGGAGTCGAACAGCGACATGCGCCCGCCGAACAGCGCATTGGCTTCCACCGGGTCCACGATTTCGGTCGCACGATAGCGCCGCACAAGCCAGGCGCCGACGCCGAGCAGCAATCCACCGATCGCGGGCACGAACATCAGCCGCCAGTGATCGGTTCCCGTGCCCATGCTCAGGGCGACATGCTTGGGGAGGTTGAAGATCAGCTTGTGCGCCAGATCGACGAACAGCCTCAGGTAGTTGGTGACGCCGCCCACGATCGCGCCGACGGCGGCACAGGCCACGATCTGGGCCACTTCGCTGGAACGAATTTCGCGTTGCGCATTGGCGAACAGCACGCGCCAGCGCCGCTGCAGATACACAACCCGCAGCGACCATCGCGATGGCATTTCAGACTGTCCGGCCTGCATGCGGACTCCGGAATGGCGCAAACCTAACTACAGCGCCATCCCGAAAATTGCATGAAGAAATGAAGCGAAAACATGGCGCGCCGGTGCGGCCCGTCCTCGCGGGGACTTGCTAGTTGGGCGGGGTGAACACGATCTGGATGTTCGTCCAGGCGTCGACCGGCTGGCCGTCCTTGGTACCCGGGACGAACTTCCAGCCATTCACGGCATTGGCCGCCGCCGTATCCAGATCGGCATAGCCGCTGGATTGGCGAAGCCGCACCTCTCTGACGGTGCCGTCGGTCTTGACGAGCGCCGAGACCACCGTCGCGCCGCTCTCCCTGGTCGGAAGCGCGGTCGCCGGATAAGCCGGCTGCATGTTGTTGCCACTGGCGTCCACATGCGGCTTGGTCTCGGACGCGAGCGCGGATGCCGCCGGAACGAGCGCCAGCACCGTAATGGTCAATCCTGCAACAATGATGTGTTTGCGAAACATGACGTGAAAATCCCTTCCCAAGCAGCACGGCGATGTTAGCCGTTTGCCGGGGGGTGCCAACTCGCATGCCCGTGATGAGCGGTCAAAATTTCGTGCGCGGTCAAAAGAGCTAGTAAAGCCCGCCCGTTCCCTGATCCACGTCGGTGGCCGGGCCCTTGCCCTGGGCGCTGAGATTGTTTGTTTCGTCGGTCACCGCGATACCGGGCTCGGTGCCGGCCTTGAACGCTTCCAGGATCGTGGTGGGGCCGCCGAGCGCTGCGGGAGAGCCGCTGATGCGGTCGATCGGCACCAGATCGATTCCCGGCGGCACGCGGAACGGCGTCGCGGGCTCGTTCTCCAGCGCACCCTTCATGAAATCGCGGAAGATCGGCGCAGCTGCCGTAGCGCCCTGCTCGTAACGGCCCAACGTGCGCGGATTGTCGAAACCCACGAACACGCCGCAGGCAAGATCGGGCGAGAAGCCGATGAACCAGGTGTCTTTCGAGTCGTTCGAAGTGCCGGTCTTTCCGGCGAGCGGCTTGCCGATCACCGACACGCTCTTGCCGGTGCCGTACTGCACCACGCCCTGCAGCAGCGAAACGATCTGGTAGGCGGTGCGCGGGTCGATGATCTGTTCGCGGGTATCGGGCAACAGCGGTTCGGACTGGTTGTGCCACACGGGCGTGTTGCATCCCTGGCAATCGCGCGGGTCGTGGCGATAGATGTCCTTGCCGTTGCGGTCCTGGATGCGGTCGATCAGCGATGCATTGATCTTCTTGCCGCCATTCACGAATTCCGAATAGCCGGTCGTCATCCGCATCAAAGTCGTTTCGTAAGCGCCGATCGAGTTCGAGAGATAGGCCGGCAACTTGTCATAGACGCCGAAGCGGATCGGATACTGCACGACCTTGTCCATGCCCACCGCCGCCGCAAGGCGAATGGTCATCAGGTTGCGTGACAGCACGATGCCGCGCCGCAGCGTCGCCATGCCGAGGAAATGCTTCTCGAAGTTCTTGGGCGTCCACATGGGAAGGCCCGGCCCTTGCGGCAGCGACACCGGTCCATCGAGCACTTTGCTGACAGGCGTGTAGCCATTGTCCAGCGCGGCCGCATAAACGAAGGGCTTGAACGACGATCCCGGCTGACGCTGCGCCTGCATGGCGCGGTCGAACTGGCTCGAGGCATAGGAGAAGCCGCCGGACATCGCCAGCACGCGGCCGGTGTGCGGGTCCATCGCAACGATGGCGCCGTTTACCTCAGGCACCTGGCGCAGGCCGTAATGGCCGGCCTTGTCGATCGGCTCGACATAGATGACATCGCCGATCTTCACGACGTCCTGCGGACCATTGGGAGCGCCTCCCACGGTCGCACTCTTCCTGATCTCCGGACGCGCCCAGGCGAGCTCGCTGAACGGAATGACGCCGCGCGAGCCATTGTCCAGGCCGATCTCGACGGACTTGTCGTCGCCATAGGCCAGAACGATCGCGACGTGCCAGGTGTCGATGCCCGACTGGTTGCCCGCGCTCTTGAGCGCGCTCTTCCAGTCGCCGTTGATGCTGATGTTGCTGACCGCGCCGCGCCAGCCGTGGCGGCGGTCATAGCGGACCAGTCCGGCGCGCAGCGCGTTCACCGCATAGTTCTGCAGCCGCGAGTCGAGTGTCGAGCGAACCTGCAGGCCGCCGTCATAGAGCGCCTGCTCGCCATACTTGGAATAGAGGATGCGGCGCACTTCCTCGACGAAATAGTCCGCGTCTTCCGCCTGGATGCCCAGGGGACGCATCTGCGTATCGAGCGGTTCGTTCAGCGCTGCGTCGCGCTCGGCCCGGCTGATGTAGCCGTTGTCGTACATCTGGCCGATCACCCAGTTGCGGCGGTCGAGCGCTGCCTCCTTGTGATAGCGCGGATCGTAGTTGCTGGGGGCCTTGGGCAGCGAAGCGAGGAATGCGACTTCGGCGATATCGAGCTGGTCCAGCGACTTGCCGAAATAGTTCAGCGCCGCCGCGGCCACGCCATAGGAATTCTCGCCGAGGAAGATTTCGTTAAGATAGAGCTCCAGGATCTTCGACTTGGAATAGGTCGCGTCGATGCGGACCGCCAGGATCGCTTCCTTGATCTTGCGCGAGAACTTGACCTGGCTGTTCAGCAGCATGTTCTTGGCGACCTGCTGCGTGATGGTCGAGGCGCCTTCC
>DATIVW010000241.1:0-2105 GCA_035465595.1 Rhizomicrobium sp.
CGCAAGGAAGCGCTCACCGACGTTCTCACCGGCATCGCGAACCGCAAGGCCTTCGATCTGGAGCTGGATCGCGCGATCGAACAGGCGCGCGCCGAAGAGACGCCGCTTTGCCTGCTGATGTGCGACATCGACCACTTCAAGGTGTTCAACGACACATTCGGCCACCAGACCGGCGACCAGGTGCTTCGTCTTGTCGGCCACTGCCTTGCCGAGAACGTGAAAGGCCGCGATACGGCTTCGCGCTATGGCGGCGAGGAATTTGCGGTCATCCTTCCGCAGACCACGATCGCGGACGGCGTCTTCGTTGCCGACCAGATCCGGCGCGCCGTGGAATCCAAGAAGCTGGTGAAGAAGAATACCGGCGACATCCTGGGCTCGATCTCAATTTCCATCGGCGTTTCGGTGCTGCGCCCGAAAGACGACAAGGTGAGCCTCATCGCCCGCGCCGACGATTGCCTTTACGGCGCAAAGCGTTCGGGCCGCAATCGCGTCGTTTGCGAAACCGATGCGGAAGCGGTTGCCCACGTTGACGCGGCGTAATTAGCGCCCGCTTTTATCCGCCATGCCACGCGCCTATGCTCCCTTCGGACATATCGAGGGACGACCATGCGCAAGGATTTCGAACGCTGCCATGTAATGGCGCACGGCAGCACTGCCGTTCTCACCATGAACCATCCCGAAGTTCTGAACGCCGCATCGGTGAAGATGGTGTACGGCATGATCGACGCGGTGGAGCATGTCGAAAAGTCCGGACAGTTCCGCGCGCTGGTTCTCACCGGCGAAGGCCGCGGCTTCTGCGCCGGCGCCAACCTCACCGAAGTGCCCGATGAAGGCGCGCAGCGCGGCGGCGTCGGCTCGGCGCTCGAAATCGCCTACCATCCGCTCCTGCGCCGCTTCCGCGATTTGCGGATGCCGCTCATCACCGCGGTGAACGGCGCGGCCGCCGGCGTCGGCATGAGCTTCGCGCTGATGGGCGATCTCATCGTCGCGGCGCGCTCCGCCTATTTCCTCCAGGCCTTCGCGCGCATCGGCCTCGTGCCGGACGGCGGATCGACCTGGCTTCTGCCGCGCCTCATCGGCTTGGCGCGGGCGCGGGAACTTTCGCTTCTCGCCGAAAAGCTTCCGGCCGAGAAGGCGCTGGAATGGGGTCTCATCAATCGCATCAGCGACGATGCTGCGCTGATGGACGATGCACTCAAGCTGGCGGCGCGCCTGGCCGATGGCCCGACGCAATCGCTCGCCCTGATCCGCAAGCTCTACTGGGACAGCCCGCACAACTCCTATGAAGTGCAGCTCGACCAGGAAAAGCAGTCACAGCAGAAGGCGGGCAAGACGAAGGACTTCGTGGAGGGCGTCACGGCCTTCGCCCAGAAGCGCCCGGCCAAGTTCAAGGGCGAATGAGGACCGCTAGTAGGGTTTTCCACTAGCGTCCGATTAAGCGATCCCGCCCCGCGCGCAAGAACCGTGCGGCCCAAAGGGCGTCTCGCGACATATCAGGTAACGTGTCGGGACCGTGACTTGCGCGGACTGGTAAAGTGCGGCCCTAATCCCCACTAAAGAAGCGTCCGGCCGGTTCCCGGCCACGGATGCAGGGGTTTATTTGGCTGGTTTCAAATCTGGGAGTCTGAACATGCGACGGAGCCTCATTGCGCTCACGGGATTGGCTTGCGCGGCCTGTGTCAGCGTCGCCGCCCTGGCGGCCACGGGCCACACACAATACGGAACATGGGGTGTCGACCTGTCCGCGATGGACAAGAGCGTGAAGCCTGGCGACAACTTTTTCATGTTTGTGAACGGCACCTGGTACAAGAACGCCGTCATCCCGCCGGACCGTTCCAGCATCGGCTCCTTCATCGCGCTGCGCATCCTCAGCGAAAAGCGCATGAACGAGATCGCGGGTTCGCTCGACGCCAAGCCCTACGACCAGCTTACGGACGAAGAAAAGAAGCTGCGCGACCTCTACGACGCCTTCAACGACCAGAAGCAGATCGACGCCGCGGGCCTTGCTCCCGCAAAGCCCGACCTCGATTACATCGCCGGCCTCAAGACACTGGATGACGTCGCCACCGCGATGGGCCGCCCGGACATGGGCCTGGATTCGCCCT
>DATIVW010000242.1:0-3804 GCA_035465595.1 Rhizomicrobium sp.
CGCCGTATCCCAGAACTGATCGAGCCAGCGGCGCAATTGCCCGAGCCCCTTGGGATCGATTTCGTAGATGCGGCGCGTGCCGTCGCGTTCCTCGCGCACCAGACCCGCCTCCTTCAGAACCTTCAGATGCTGCGATACGGCCGGCCGACTGACGGGCAATCCTTTCGCGATTTCGCCAACGGCTCGGCCGCCATGCCTGAGCCGCTCGAACACCCGCCTGCGGGTGGGATCGGAAAGCGCCATCAGTGCCGTATCGTAAGCCATGACTTACCGTAAGTTATAACTTACGAACTGTCAAGCGGCCGTTGTTTGTCAGGCTTTCTGCAGGTTCAGGGCCGCATGCACCTGGCCGTGCGCGGTAAAGAGGGCGAGGAAGCCCTTGTCGGTCCAGCCCAGCACTGGCGGCCCAAAACCCTGCACTTCGCCATAGATGACGACGTCTTTTCCCTGTGGCTTGGACAGCGCGCGCGCGACGCTCGCTTCGAGCTTGTCCATGTCGCGCGCGACATTGAAGACAAGATGCTGCTGCAGCTGCTTGGCAAGTTCATCGCCGGCGAGCCAGTGCATGGCCTTCAGAAGCAGGTCTTCGGTGCCAGTATCATAGTGCACATTGACGATGCGCACCGTATTCGTCGCCGCGTCGAACTCCGGCCTGCCGCGCAGATAGCCGTCGCCGCAGCTGTCGAACCAGCCGAACACGTCCCATTTCTGCGCCACGCAGAAGCGCAATGCGACGACGACGTCGTCATGCGACGGCAATATCTGAAGCCTTGCGATCTTGATTTCGGTACTTCCGACTTTTGGCGGCTTCTTTTCGAGACGGTCCATCGCCAGCCTGGCCGCCTCGTCATACGGCAAGGTCACCGGAATGGTGAAAGTGAACTGGTCGGATGGCGCCGAGAGCGGCGCGGGCCGGGGCAAGGGCGATGGTTTCACCGGCGGTGGCGCATCCGAAACGACCACTTCTCCGCGCACGTCGGCAGCGAGCGACATTCCGAGCGCATTGTTGGCGGTCTCCACGCGGCCGATGCGCAGCGCCTGCGGCGACAGGACCAGCCATGCTACCGGCTTCTTGCCGACGCGGATGGGTTGCTGGACCCTGGCCCACAATTTCTTCGCCTGTGGTTTCAGGCTGATCGCGGGCCCAAGCCTCTTGTCGAGCTGCTTGAAGATCTCGTCCGACAGATGCTCGTCATTGTGGTTCCACAGATCGGTGACGCTCATGTTGATCGGGCCGAGCTGCAGATGGGAATCGGAAAGCTGCACATCGCCCTGCGTGTGCGTTCGCACCTGCCAGTCGGGCGACAGCGCAAGCGTGGAAAACGCGCGGGCCTCGCCGATCGCATTGGCATCTCCGCCGGTCTTGAAGAAGCCGCCCTTCAGGTTCACATGCGCCATCACGGCGAAGGGCAGGTCGATCGCGATGCCGCCGTCACGCGCCTCCGCGGTGATCGGTCCGGTGCGGGTCGCGACCAAATTCATTTTGCATTTGCCGATGAAGCAGCCGACCTTGCGGTCATTTATCTCGGCAATCTGCCTCTCGGTTTTGGTGTTCAGCATGGCCGCCAGATCGCTCACCGGCACGGAGAGCGAGACCGAGATCGTGGAAACCGGCGGCTGCGGCGTTTGCGGCGGTGGCGTGCGCCTGGGTGCGGGCGCTTCAAAGCCGCAGCCCGCCAGCGCTATCAGGAAAACACCACATAGCGGCACAAAGGCGTTTCGCATGGGGCGAGTGTGGCCCCTGCGGCGTGGCAAAAAAATGGTGAGAGGATCAGGCCGCCGTAATGTGGCGGGATTTTTCGCGGATCGCCGCGCCGAATGCCGCGAAGATCGCGCGGCTCTGCGGGTTGTCGCGCCAGCGCCACTCGGGATGCCACTGCACCGCGAAAAGAAACCCCTTGGCGGACGGCATCGAAACGGCCTCGATCTGCCCGTCCGAAGCGACCGCGTCGGCATGCAGGCCGTGCGCAAGCCGGTCGATGCCCTGGCTGTGGAGCGAGTTCACCTTGAAGGTCTTTTCGCGCACGATCTTCGACAACAGCCCGCCATCCTGCACCGTCACGTCGTGTGCCGGTCCATATTGCGTGTCGAGATCGGCGTCCTTGTTTTCGCGATGGTCGAAGCGGCCCGCGACTTCCTGCACATGCTGGTGCAGCGTGCCGCCGAGAGCTACGTTCAGTTCCTGGAATCCGCGGCAGACGCAAAGCATCGGCGTGCCGTGGCTGATCGCGGCATTGAGCAATGGCAATGTTGTCGCGTCCCGGTGTTCATCCTGCATCACGCCATCGCGCGGTGCCGCGCCGTTGTAATGCTTCGGTGACACGTTCGACGGCGAGCCGGTAAAGAAGAGCCCGTCCACGCTTGCCAGAATCTCGACCGACGGAATCGAATTCGGAAGAACCGGGATCAGCAGCGGCAGGGCACCGGCGCCGTCGCGCACGGCGGTGATGTATTTCTCGCCGACCATGTGAAACGGATGGTGCCCCACCATGCGGTGGTCGCAGGGTATGCCCACAATGAAAGGCCGTTTGCTCATGGCCGAAAACTTCGCATGGGGTGGCGGAAAACGGCAAGGCGCGGGGCGCGCTTGGCCGTATTGCCGCAAAGGCAGGGTTACTTGTGATTGATCTTGAAGGCGGATTCGGGGAGGTCAACGCCCTGCTGGACATCGTTGATGCTCACGGTCGTCGGCAGGCCCTGCGCGTCCACGATCGTCCATTGCCGCAGGTCCAGACCGGGATCGGTGAACACGATGGTGATATTGCCGGTCGCGTTCCGGTCGCTTGCGCGCGCGGTCACGATGAGCTCGCCGGGGCTATGCTGCACATTGGTAACTGTGGAGCTGCGCTTCAGGTCAAGATGATCGGAGAGCAATAGGTTGAGCGGGGTACCGCTCAGCGGATAGCGGGTCGCGGTGTTAAGCCTTGTGTTGTAGACGGCAATGCCGATGCCGTCGCCGATCACCAGCGTGGGATTGGGCGGATCGTAGTCGAAGCGGATCTTGCCGGGCTTCAGGATGTAGAACTTGCCCTGGTCGACCTGGCCCTGCGGCCCGATCTGGGTGAACGCGCCGCGCATCGTCTTGATCGCATTCAGATAGGTGCTGACCCGGTCCAGATCCGCCGCCTGCTGGACGGTCCACGAGGTGGCGTGTGCGGACGGCGCAACGGCCAGGGCCAGAAACAGGGCGAAGATCAATCGGCGCATGCCGCGTGGATAATGAAATATTGTGGCGGAGACTAGGCCGCGGCGTGGGTGCTCTTGCGCTCGGCTTCGCGTTCGGCGGCGGAGCAGGGACACAAGCCCTGGAACATCAGGTTCAGGACGCCGTCCAGTTCCCGCTCGAGCTTGGGCAAGGTGAGCTTCGTCCAGAGCTGCGGATAGCGGAACTTCATCGTCGCCGACTGGATCATCTCGGCGATCTCTTCCTTGTCGCCCGGCGGCATCATCTCACCGCGCTTCTCGGCTTCTTCCATCAGCTCGACGAGGATCTTGCGCTCGTTGGCGAGCATCCAGTTCACATATTGCGGGCGCTCATGGCCGATCTGCGTGGCAATCTCCAGCACGCGCGGATCCTTCTCCAGCTTCTGGTATGTGCGGCGCAGTTCGGCAAACAAAAGGTCGCGCAACCGCTCGCGCGCAGACTTGCCCGGCGCCAGCGCTATCTTGCGGGCCTGCGCCAGATGGGTTTCATAGTCTTCGCTCGCGATCGCTTCGGCGATATCGAGCTTGCCGGGAAAGAAGCGATAGAGGTTTCCGGGCGACATGCCGCAATCGGTGGCGATTTCCGCCATCGTGGTCTTG
>DATIVW010000243.1:0-2207 GCA_035465595.1 Rhizomicrobium sp.
CGCATGGAAAGCGTGCAGAAGGACATCCTCGACAAGGTCGAGAAGACGCTGCGCGTGGAGTTCATGTCCAACCTTGCCCGCACCGCCAAGCGCGACAGCCACGAGCACATGGCGGAAATCTTCAACAACTTCGACCGCCAGACCGAAAGCCGCTTCATCGTGGCGCTGGAAGAACGTTCCCGCGACAGCGCCGAGCGCATCAAGGCCCTGATGTTCACATTCGAGGATCTCGGCAAGCTCGATCCGGGCTCGATACAGACGCTGCTGCGCCATGTCGAAAAGGACAAGCTCGGCCTCGCGCTCAAGGGTGCGACCGACACGCTGCGCGACACCTTCTTCTCCAACATGAGCGAACGCGCCGGAAAGATCCTGCGCGAGGACATGGAGGCGATGGGTCCCGTGCGCCTCAAGGATGTCGATGAAGCGCAGATGCGCATGGTCAATGTCGCGAAGGACCTCGCCAACAAGGGCGAGATCATGATCGCGAACAAGGCCGGCGAAGACGAGCTCGTATACTGATGGCCGCGACCAAATACACGTTCGACACGGAATTCCGGCCCGAGGGAGACCTCGTCTCCAACGCCGCGCGCGCAAGGCAGAAAAAGGCCTATTCGCACGACGAAATCGACCAGCTTTGTGCCCGCGCGCGCGAACAGGGCATGAAGGCCGGCCAAGTGCGTGCGCAGGAAGCGATCGCGGCCAGTGCGCTGGATGCCGTGGCGGTCCTCAGGAACGTGCTCACGCAGACGTCCAAAGATGTCGAGCTGGTGCGCGCCGAAGCAGCCGGCATCGCGCTTCTCGCCGCCAAGAAGCTGGCGCGCGCGGCGCTGGCTACCCTCCCCGAGGCCGAAATCGAGGCTGCTCTGCGCGAAGCCATGCACCAGGCGCTGGGTGAACCCCGCATCCTGCTGCGCACCGCGCAAGGCGTCGCCGAGGCGCTGTCCGCGAGGCTGAACGAAATCGCCCATGACGAGGGCTTCGACGGTCGCGTGCAGATTTCGGGCGACCCCACGCTGAAGGGCACCGATTGCCGCATCGAATGGCGCGGCGGCGGCGCCGAGCGCAGCGAACAGAACATCGAGAACAGCCTGCGGGAACTGATCACGCGCCATTTTGCTGACGGCTCGCACGCCAATACGACGGAGGAATAGATGACCGGCAACGACGACGTCGAACTGCCCGATCTCGCGCACGAAGACCCGGCCGCGAACGCGCCGGCCCTGCTGCAGGGCGACACGCAGACCGAAGCGGACGTCAAACGCACGGCGACCGACCTGGAAGCGGTGTTCGACGTGCCCGTGACGGTGTCCGCCGTGCTCGGCAAGTCCGGCATGGAAGTCAGCCAGCTTCTGAAGCTCGGCAAGGGCACGATCGTGGAGCTGGACCGCAAGGTCGGCGAAGCCATCGATATCTATGTGAACAACCGCCTCGTCGCGCGCGGCGAAGTGGTGCTCGTGGAAGACCGCCTCGGCGTGACCATGACGGAAATCATCAAGGCCGGCCAATCGTAACGTGCGTTCCAAGTCTTCTGTGAAGGAATAAAGCTATGCGTCTTCTCATCGTCGGATCGCTGCAGGGCCAGATCGGCGCGGCCACCAAGATCGCGATGGATCGCGGTGCGAAAGTCACGCACGCGACCGACATCGACCAGGCGATGGCCAGCCTGCGCGGCGGCACGGGCGCGGACCTCGTCTTCTGCGATGTCGGCTACGATATCGGCACGCTGGTGCGCCAGCTCGCCGCCGAACGCATCTGCACGCCGGTCGTGGCCTGCGGCATCGGCACCGATGCGCGCCGTGCCGTCGATGCGATCCGCGCGGGCGCCAAGGAATACCTGCCCCTGCCCGCCGACGCAGAGATGATCGCGGCAATCCTGGCTGCCGTCGCCGATGAATCGCACCAGCTCATCCACGAAGACGAAGCCATGACCGCGGTTCTCGCGCTTGCCGACCAGGTCGCGGGCAGCGAAGCCTCCATCCTCATCACCGGCGAGAGCGGCACGGGTAAAGAGGTGATGGCGCGGTACATCCACCGCAAGTCGGCGCGCGCCGACAAGCCGTTCATCTCCGTGAACTGCGCGGCCATCCCCGAGAACCTCCTGGAATCCGAATTGTTCGGCCATGAGAAAGGCGCCTTCACCGGCGCCGTGGCCCGCCGCGTGGGCAAGTTCGAGGAAGCCAACGGCGGCACGCTGCTCCTGGACGAAA
>DATIVW010000244.1:0-4514 GCA_035465595.1 Rhizomicrobium sp.
TCGCGCTTCTTCTGGCGATAGGAGGTTCCCGGATCGGTGATGTTCGGCATGTTGTCGGCGTAGCGGCGCACGGCATAGTTCTGCGCGGCACCCGACGCGAAAACGTAGATCACATAGGCACCGATGCCGACCCACGGCAGCAACAGCACCGGCACGATCCAGAGATAATGCTGGCCACTGCGGATGATGTGGACGGCGCAGGCGATCTGCGCGAGCAAGGTGATAAGCCCGAAACCGTAGAACATATCTCTTATTTCTTGTTTGCGGCGCGGATTTCAACCCATGATCGGCCGCTCAGTTCTCCATGACAGAATTGTCACCTCGCGCGGGAACCTAAGCCTGTTTTTCGAACTTGCCGCTCGGCATTTCTTTCCAATAGGTCGCGTCGTGCCCGGCCGCCTTGGCGTCCTTCCACGCGGCACGCGCGCGGCTGAGCGAATCCGCATCGCGGCCGTCGAACATCAGCACGACGCGGGTGAGCGCATTCACTTCCACACCGTTCCATGCCGGCGGCTCGGCGCCGCCAACGAGGAAGAGGACATTCGCGCCGTTGGCGTTTTCGTCTTCGGTGGTGATAAGCACCGGCTGCCGTTTCGCATCCCCATCGCCCACTTGCGCGTGCGGCAGGAATGTCTGGTCGTCATACGTCCACAGCAGATTGTCGAGCGACGATGCGCGATCCGCCGAATCCGCTTTGACGAGCGCACGCCATCCACGCTCGAGCGTGCGCTCGATGAGACCGGGAAGGACATCATCGAGCGAACGGCGTTCAAGATGATAGAACAGCGTTTCCGTCATCACTTCTCGTAATTATCCGCGATCAAACGATCCAGTGTGCGCACGCCCCAGCCGACGCCCCAGCTTGGCACAAGCGGTTTGTGTTCGCCGTCCTGCCAGGCCACGCCTGCGATATCGAGATGCGCCCAGGCCTGCCCCTTCTCCACGAAACGCTGCAGGAACTGCGCTGCGACGATGGAGCCGGCATAGGGGCCGCCGATATTCTTCATGTCGGCGATCTTGGATTTGAGCAGCTTGTCGTACGCATGGCCCAGCGGCAGACGCCACACGGGCTCGCCCACCGCCTTGCCCGCATCGGTGATGCGCGCGGAAAGCTGGTCGTTGTTGGAGAACAGGCCCGCATGGTCGTGGCCGAGTGCGATCATGATCGCGCCGGTCAGCGTGGCGAGATCAATCACGAATTTCGGCTTGAACTTGCGCTGGGTGTAGGTGAGCGCATCGCACAACACGAGGCGGCCTTCCGCATCGGTGTTCAGCACTTCGATGGTCTGGCCCGACATGGAGGTGACGACATCGTCCGGGCGGAAGGCTTTTCCATCGGGCATGTTCTCGACCAGCCCGATCACGCCCACGGCATTCACTTTCGCCTTGCGGGCGGCGAGCGCGCGCATCACGCCGGTGACGGCGGCGGCGCCGCCCATGTCGCCCTTCATGCCCATCATCGATGCGCCGGGTTTCAGCGACAGGCCGCCGGAATCGAAGCACACGCCCTTGCCGACGAACGCCACCGGCGCCTCATCTTTCTTGCGCGCGCCGTTCCAGCGCATGACGACAAGCTGGCTCTCGCGTTCGCTTCCCTGCCCCACGCCGAGCAACGATCCCATGCCGAGCTTCTTCATTTGCGCTTCGCCCAGCACTTCGACCTTAAGGCCGAGCTTGGAAAGCTGCTTCACGCGGTTCGCGAATTCCGCGGGATAAAGAACATTCGGTGGCTCGTTGATCAGATCGCGCGCGAGGAACACGCTCTCCGCCACCGCTTCCAGCGCCAACCACGCCTTCTTCGCCCCGGCCGCATCGCGCGTGCCGATGGCGACGGTCTTGATCGTCATCTCATATTCGTCGCGCGCCTTGGTGCGATATTGCGTGAACGCATAGCTGCGCAGCTTCGCGCCCATGGCCAGATGCGCGGCCAGCGCGGCAGGCTTCAGTTTCGCGCCCTTCGGCGCGTCGATGGCGAAAGTGATCGCGGCGGTGCCGGTGGTATAGAGCCGCGCGATGACGCTCGCGGCCAGGCGCTCGGCGGAACCGCCGTTGAAATCCTCGCCCTTGCCCATGCCCACCAAGAGGACGCGCGTGGCCTTCAGCCCCTGCGGTGCCAGAACCTCCACGATCTGCCCGGTCTTTCCCGTGAACTTCGCGGTTGCGGACACTGCCCGCTTCAACGCGCCGCCGGACGCCTTGTCCGCCTCCGTGGCGGACGGCGTGAACGTGCCGTCGCCCTGGACGCCCACGATCAGGGCTCCGGCCGAATTCAGCGACGGGGCGGCAAAGGAAAGCTGCATAGGGGATACCTCCGGGTAATGTTTGCGGCCCTTTAATCCAAAAAAATGCGCCAAGTCAGTCGGATGCGCGGATTTCGGGTTGCCGGGTGGCGGCGGGAAAATGCTAGTTAGTGTTAGATTCAGCTTAGGTCGAATCCGGGGCCGGGACCAAGCGCCGCGCCAGGGCTTTCAGGGTAATGCCAGCGAACGCAAGATTGCCGCGACTGTCGAACTATGTCCTGCGCCAGCTCGCGGGACCGGTCGCGCTTTTCGGCTTCCTGCTGACGGGCGTGGTATGGCTGTCCCAGTCCCTGCGGCTTCTGGACCTGGTCATCAACCGCGGGCAATCGGCCCCGACCTTCATCTATCTGACGCTGCTGGTGCTGCCGAGCCTGCTGGTCATCATCCTGCCCATCTCGTTCTTCGCCGGCGCGCTTTATGGCCTGCACAAGCTGAACGCCGACAGCGAACTGGTTGTCATGCAGGCGAGCGGTTTCAGCCGCTTTCAACTGGGCGTTCCGGTGATGATCGCGGCGGTGATCGTGATGGCGCTCACTTATTTGTGCAGCCTCTACCTGATGCCGCTGGGCCAGCGCACGATGCGGACAGCGGTGCTCGACATCCGCGCCGATATCGGCGCCGCCATGTTGAGCGAAGGCGCGTTCAACACGCCGGCCGACGGGCTGACGGTCTTCATCCGCGAGCTGGCGCCGGATGGTCATATTCGCGGCATCCTTGTTCACGACAATCGCGATGCAAAGCGGCCGACCACGTACATCGCGGAAAGCGGCATGCTGGCGCAAACATCCGGTGGCGGACGCCTGATCATGCGGGACGGAACGATCGAGCAGGCAAACGGCAATGGCGCGCAACTTTCGGTTCTGAAATTCAGTCGCTACGTTTTCGACCTCGATCAATTTTCCGGCCAGCAACGGGAATCGCAACTGGAAGCCAGCGACCGTTATCTGAACGAACTGTTCTGGCCGCAATTCAAGACGCCGCCAAAGAACAAGAACATGGTCAACATCTTCCTCGCGGAAGGAAACAATCGTCTCGCCGCGCCGCTTTACTGCATAACCTTTGCGCTGCTGGCGCTTGCCGCCGTGACGAGTGGACGGCGCCAGCGCGGCGCCTATGCCTTGCGCCTGACGATCGCGGCCATGTTCGCCGCGACGCTGCGCATCATCGGTTATGGCGCGCAGAGCATGGCGGCGCGCAATCCATCGCTGCTGTTCCTGCTCTATCTCATTCCCGTCATCGGCGGCGCGCTCGCGCTGATCGACTTGCAGGGCACGCTTCTGCCCGGCCTGATGGAACGCCTGCGCGGCGCCGCACCGGTGGCGCCCGCATGACCTGGTCCTGGACCCTCTTCCGCTATCTGGCACGCCAGTTCATCGTGGGCGTCGGAACCGTCTATGCGGGCTTCCTGTTTCTGGCGCTGTCGATCGACATTGTGGGCCTCGCCGATCACACCGCCGAAAAGCACGTTCCCACCAGCGTCGTGATCGGCATGGCGCTGCTGCAACTTCCCGATCTTGGCCTGAAACTGATGTCGTTCGCCGTTCTGCTGGGCGGGGTGTTCGCGTTCGTGCGGCTCTCGCGGAGTCAGGAACTGATCGCGATCCGCGCAGCGGGCGTATCCGCGTGGGATCTGCTGGCGCCGTCTCTCGCGGTCGCTGTGGCGCTCGGCGTGTTCACCGTGCTGGCGCTTACCCCGCTCACCTCGCGCATGCTGGTGCAGTATTCGGAGATGGAAGCGAAATACATTCGCGGGCAGGCGTCGCAGCTCGCGATCTCGCGCAACGGATTGTGGCTCAGGCAAGGCGATGCGCATTCGCAATCGGTGATCCATGCGTTGCGTGTCGCCAATCAGGGGCTGCGCCTGGAAGACGTCATCGTGTTTCGCTATGGCGAAAACGACCGCTTCATGGGCCGCATTGACGCGCGTTCCGCGGTGCTGGAAACCGGCGCCTGGACGATGCGCGACGCTTGGGTGAGCGGGCCGGAAGGCAAGGCGCTCTATCATCCCGTCTACAGCTTCGAGACGACCCTGACGCCGTCGCAAATTCAGGAAAGCTTCGCCTCGCCCTCCACGATCTCGTTCTGGGATCTGCCATATTTCATCGCGACCGCACGCAAGGCGGGGTTCTCCGCCGTTCGCTATGTCCTGTATTTCGATTCCCTGCTGGTGATGCCGGCGATGTTCGCGGCGATGGTGTTCATGGCCGCGAGCTT
>DATIVW010000245.1:0-23086 GCA_035465595.1 Rhizomicrobium sp.
GTCGGGCAATGGATAAGCCGCGCCATGAATGACGACGAAGCCATAGCACTCGCCATCGCCGAAGCAAAAGCCGCCGGGATGCGCGGCGAAGTGCCTGTCGGCGCGGTGCTTCTCGGCGCGGACGGCGCGGTGCTGGCGAAGGACGGCAACCGCATCGTCGAGCGCCGCGATCCCACCGCCCATGCGGAGATGCTGGTGCTGCGCGCCGGCGCCGCGGCGCTGGGCAATGAACGGCTGGGCGGCACCACGCTCTATGTCTCGCTCGAGCCCTGCGCGATGTGCGCCGGGGCCATCAGCTTCGCCCGCGTCGCCCGCGTGGTGTTCGCGGCGGAAGATCCGAAAGGCGGGGCGGTGCTGCACGGCCCGCGCTTCTTCGATCAACCCACCTGCCACCACCGGCCGAAGGTCGAGCGTGCCGGCAATGCCGACGAAGCCGGCGCGGTGCTGAAGGAGTTCTTCCGCGCGCGCCGCTAGCGCAGCGAAGTTTTCTTGATCTCTGTGCTGCGTCCCGGCAGATGGATCAGCGTGCCGTCGCGCCCCAGCATCCAGCCATCGGGCCGCACATCCGAAACACCGTCCAGGAATGCATGTTCGGCAAAGCGCGTGGGCAGCGGCGGGTTTATGTGCGTGAACACCAGCAGCTTCGCCTTTGCCTCGTTTGCAATCTTCGCGGCGTCGACTGGCGTCGTGTGATAGGTCGGGATGTCGTGCATGATCTTGGCGGGGCGCGGCCGGTTCGCCTTCGTCAGCACATCCCGCAGGATACCGATCATCACGTTCGATTGCGCTTCGTGCACGAGCACGTCGCTGCCGCGCGCCGCCTGCGCGAAGGGATGATAGGGCTTGGTATCACCGCTGATCGTCACGCTGCGCCCTTCATAGTCGAAGCGATAACCGTAGGCGGGCTTGACCGGGCCATGATCGACGCGGATCGCTGTGACTTTCAGCCCGTTTGAATTGAGCGCGGGTGCTATCGCGCCGTTCATCGGAACGACGACGGGCTGAAGATCCACATCCTCGCGCGGCAGCATCTTCTCGCCGTGGTGCGCGGTGCGATAGTCGGCATCGTGCGAATAGGCCCTGTTGAAGCCTTCGACGACGTCTTCCACGCCCGGCGGGCCATAAACTTTCAGCGGCGCGCGCCGTCCGGCAACCCAGGTCTGCAGTCGCAGCTCGCCAAGGTCGCCGATGTGGTCGGAATGGAAGTGCGTGAAGAAGACGCCTTTGATCTTCTCCAGCGGCACATGCCACACCATGAGATTGCGCACCGACCCCATGCCGGTATCCACGACATAGAGATCATCGCCCGCGGCGATGAGCGCGCAGCCACCCGCGCGGTTCGGATCGGGCAGCGGCGCATTGGTGCCGCACAACAGAACCGAAAGCTCGCCTGCTTCTGAAAGCTGGACGTCCGGCACACCGGCGCGCGCTTCGGCGGCATGGCGATAGAGCCAGAGATCGACCGGCGTGACCTGCATCGCGATCCACGCTGCCGCGACCAGAATGACGATGAGGCCGCCAACCAAAATTGCTGTACGCTTCATGGATCAGGCTTTCACGCGGGATTGAAGGCCGTTCTGCTTGAGGCGCCACAGGAGAACGTCCAGCCGGTCCTGGCCGAAGAAGGGCTCTCCATGGAAGGCCATCGTCGGCACGCCCCAATGGCCGCTGTCGGCATGGGCCCTCTGATTAGCCATGATGATGGCTTCGTATTTGTCGGGGTCGGCCGTGATCTTCGCGTCGAGCGCCTCAAGATCGAGGCCTGCGCGTTGGGTCGCCTCTGCGAGATGATCGCCCTCGTGCCAGTTGTCGATCTGGCCTGACCAGATCAAGCGACTGACCTCGTTGAGAAAGTCGAGCCCATGTGGCGTCTCCGCTGCCGCGCAGCCGAGTCGCGTGAGGCGATGGATGTGGGGCTGGTTCGGCGTCGCGGCGCGCGTGGCCGGATCGACGACCACGGGATCGGGCCGGGGCCAGCGATAGGGCAGGCCAAGCATTTGGGAAATGCGATAGGTGTCGCGCATCAAATAGGGAATCCACATCGGATTCACCTGCCCGAAGAATTCTCCCGAGCGCACCGCCAGCGGATAGACGGGCCGCACATTGATGGTGAGATCGTAGTCGCGCTGCATTTCCACGAGCCGCGGCGTGGCGAGATAGGAATAGGGACTGCGAAACGACCAGAAGAGATCGATGCTGTGCGTCACTTTTGGTCTCCGGTATTCAGATAGGCCACGCAGGCATTGGCGAGCGAATTCACCGCGCGGGCATCGTCGATCCGGGTGGGCGCTTCCCTGTTGAGTACACCCACGATGAGAAAGCCATAGATCATCTGCGTCATCGCGCGGACATTCACGTGATCGTCGCCGAGTGATTTTTCGAGAGCGGCCGCGAATTCATCGCGAAAGCTGAATATGGATTTCATGGCGAACGGATGATCGAAGCCGCGCTCCACGATTGCGCGGAAGAGGCCACGGTGCTTTCGGAAATTCTCGGCCGATGCCGCTACGAACGTGCGCACGATCTCTTCCGGTTTTGCCGGATGCTGGAACAATTGGCCGAGACCTGTCCGCGCGTCCTCGATGAAGGATTCGGCGATGGCGAAGAACAGCGCGTCCTTGTCCTTGAAGCGGAAATAGACCGCGCCGACCGAGCAGCCCGCTTCCGCCGCGATGTCGCTGATCTTGGCGCCGTCATAGCCTTTGGCAGCGAACACGGTCTCGGCCGCTTCCAGCAGCTTTTCGCGCGTCGCACGGCTGCGTGCCTGGCTCGCAGGCAGCGCCCAGCGTTCTGAAGCTTTCCTGGCAGGACTTGCCTTGGCCATGGTCCAATGCTAAATCTGAATTGCAATTCAGATTATGACAGACCGCGCCAGCAGTCAATGCGCCCACGGAGGAATGGATGTCCGTCGTCCCAACACCGCAACAGATCCAGACCATGATGACCGATGGACCGACCGGTCCGATGGTCATGGTCAATCTTCTCAAATACCGGAAGAAGGCGGCCTACGAAGCAGGCCGTGCCGAGGCAAAGGAGAACCTCAGCGGTCGGGACGCCTATCAGCGCTACGGCATGGTCGCGATGCAGCATGTGATGAAACGCGGCGGCAGCGTGGTTTGGGGCGGTCCGCAGAAATTCGTGATGATCGGCGACGGCGGCGCCAACGACTGGGATGATGTCGTTTGCGTGCGCTACCCGTCGCGCGACGCCTTCCTGAACATGACACAGGATCCCGACTATCTGGCGGCGCATCATCACCGTGAAGCCGGGCTGGAACGGACGGTGCTGCTTTGTTGCGGCGCGGGGATGGCGGCATGAGCGTCTACACCATCTATGGCGGCCTGGGCTCGCCCTATTCGATGAAGATGCGCGCGATCCTGCGCTATCGGCAGCTTCCCTACATATGGAAGCAGGCCGATGGCGGCGAGAACATCTTCCAGCATGTGAAGGCGCCCGTGATTCCGGTGATCCGGTTCCCGGACGGCAGCTGGCACAACGACTCCACGCCGATGATTTTCGAGCTGGAGCGCCGGCACAAGGAACGGTCCATCGTTCCTGTCGATCCGGCGCAGGCATTTCTCGCCTATCTGCTCGAGGACTTCGCCGACGAGTGGGGCACCAAGGCGATGTTCCACTATCGCTGGTACCGCGAACGTGACCAGAAGCAGATGAGCGAGTGGCTGGCGTTTGACCGCCTGAAGGGCAGGGGCCGCGACACGATTCTGAAGGCGGCGAAGGCGTTTCGCGACCGGCAGGTCGGCCGCATGCCGATCGTCGGCTGCATACCGGAAAACGCGCCGATCATCGAGGAAAGCGCGCGCCGCATCATGGCGCTGTTCGAAGCGCACGTTACCGAAGAGGCGTTTCTTTTCGGCTCACAACCGTCGCTCGCGGATTTCGGCTGGCTCGGGCAATTGTCGCAACTCGCGGTCGATCCCACGCCGCAGGACCTGATGCGAGAAGATTATCCCTTCACGTTCCGCTGGCTCGCCAATCTGGACGACGCGTCCGGCCTTGAAGGCGATTGGTATGATCCCGATGCGCCCCAGCCTGCCGCCGTGGTGGGGCTGCTGAAGCTCGCCGGCGAAATCTATTTCCCGTTCCTCCTCGCCAATGCGCAGGCGGTGTCAAAAGGCGCGGAGACGTTCTCCGTCGAACTGCTCGGGCAAACCTACAAGCAGGGGGCCTTCAAATATCAGGTGAAGTGCCTGGCCGAATTGCGCGCTGCGTTTGCTCGGCTCAATCCGGATTCGAAACAGAAGGTGACGGGACTGCTGGGCGAAACCGGATGCCTCAAATATTTGAAAGGCTGACATGGGCCGCAAGATTCTTTTTATAACCACAGACCAGCAGCGCTTCGACTCCCTGGGCGTGAACGGCAACAAGTTCTGCCGAACGCCGAACATCGATGCGCTGGCCAGGAGCGGCATCAACTACGCGCGCGCCTACAATCAGAATACCGTCTGCATGCCGGCGCGCTCGACGATGCTGACGGGGCAATATGTGCGCACGCACGGCGTCTTTGCCAACGGCGTACCCTTGCCCGAATCTGCGCCGAGCGTGGCGCAGTTCCTGAAGGAGAAGGCCGGCTACAAGACGGCGCTGATCGGCAAGGCGCATTTCGAGCCGGGCTTCGACCTCGCGGGCAAATGGAAAGAGAACCGCAGGCAGATCGAAGGTGATTATGGTCCCTGGCGCGGCTTCGACTACGCGATCCACGCCATGCACATCACCAGCTTCCGCGGCAATCCGGCGGGCCATTATGGCCGCTGGGTTCAGAAGAAACATCCGGAATGGTTCAACGCTTCGGCACCACTTCTGAACGCCGCGCCGGGCGGCGATACGGGCGCCCCGGAAACCTCCAACAATCCCGTGCCGCGCGAGGTGTATCACACCGACTGGCTCACAGGTCTCGCAGTCGACTGGTTGAAGACACTCGACAATGACGATGACTGGTTCCTGTGGCTCAGCTTTCCCGATCCGCACCATCCCTGGGACCCGCCGAATGCGGAGAACAAGCGCTGCGACTGGCGCGATCTTCCATTGCCGGACGGTCATCCCGGCTCGCCCGAAGCGATCCGGAAGATACTGGCGCAGAAGCCGGCGCATTGGCTCGCCTATTACGAGGGCAAGTTCGCCAACATCGAAGGTGGCCCGATGAACTTCACGCCGCAGCAGCTGAGTCACGACAATGTGCGCGAGATCAACGCCAAGGTGCACGTGATGAACGAGCTGATCGACGAGGCTATCGGCAAGGTGATGGCGCAGGTCAGGGCGCGCGGCTGGAACGATGATACAGATGTGATCTTCACTACCGATCACGGCGAACTGCAGGGTGATTTCGGCTTCGTCTACAAGGGTCCCTGGCACGTGGATGCCCTGATGCGCCTGCCGTTCATCTGGCGGCCCGCGCCGAGTGCGAACGTGAAACCCGCGACCGTGATACAACCGGTGGAGCAGGTGGATATCGCGGCAACCTGCGCCGCCATCGCCGGCGTCGCCCAGCCGGAATGGATGCAAGGCAGGCCCTTGCCTGTTTCCGAAGACGGCTCGCGCCAGCGGGCATTCTGCGAGTGGGACAGCCAGTTTCCCGGCTACGGCTTCCACTTCCGCTCAATTTACCGTGACGGTTTCTCACTTACGAAGTACGAACCATCGACACCGGGCCAGCCGAACGGGCTGGAGGAGAACTGGCCGCAATTCGCGGGTATCACAACCAGCATCAAATATGACGGCACAGAAGGCGAGCTTTACGACCTGAACGCCGATCCGCGGCAGTGGGAGAATCTCTGGGATGATCCGCGGTATCGCACGCTCAAAAGCGATTTGATCGCCGACATGTACGACAACATGCCCGAGGAGCGCAGCCCGAAGCTGAAAGTTGAGGCGCCCGCTTGATCCCTTGATGCAAAGTCTGACAAGCTGTCAGCAGCCGGCGAAAAGACGCGGCGTTTCAAGGGAGATATCGCATGGCACTGATCGTGTATGGCGGATCGCTGTCGCCGTTCGTCCGCAAGGTCATGGTGGTCCTGGCGGAGAAGGGCGTCGAGGCGCAGAACGAAAACATCAACCCCTTCGCGCCGCCACCCGAATTCCTGGCGATCAGCCCTCTGAAGCGCATTCCCGTCCTGCGCGACACCGATCTGCCCGAGCCGAACACGTTGGCGGACTCCTCGGTGATCTGCGACTACATCGAACAGAAGTTCCCCAATCCGCCGCTGTACCCGAAAGACCCGTTCCAGCGCGCTCGCGCATTGTGGTTCGAGGAATATGCGGATTCCCAAATGGCGCAGAATCTCGTGCGCACCTTCTTCTTCGAACGAATCGTCAAGAAGATGATGAAACAGGAGACAGACGAAGCGGTGTGTGCCGCCGCCAAAGACAAGCACATGCCCGCCGTGTTCGATTATCTCGAGAAGGAGGTCGGCGATCGCGAATTTCTTGCCGGAGGTGCTTTCTCCATCGCGGACATTTCGATGGGGACCATGCTTGTCAACATGCAGCATGCGGGTGAAACGGTGGACGAAAGGCGCTGGCCAAAACTGGCGGCGTATATCAAGCGGATTCACGCTCGCCCTTCGTTCCAGGCGATGATTGAGAAGGAAACGCCGTTCATTCAACGCCTGCGCGCGGCCTGAGTCATGACGGACAGCGCGACGGGGGCAAAACGCACGCCCTGGTACATCGTTACATCATATGTGCTGCCGAGCTTTCCGCTGGCGGCACTGGGCATGCCCATCGTGGTGCATCTGCCGAACTTCTACGCCTCCAAGGAAGTTGGGCTGGGCTTCGCCACCGTCGGCGCGATCTTCGGATTGATGCGCATCCTCGATCTGCTCATCGATCCGGTGACCGGATATCTCAGCGATCGCTGGCAGACGCGGATCGGCCGCCGCCGCCCCGTCATCGCGCTGGGCCTGCCGATCCTTCTGGTCGGGCTCTGGATGGTTTTCGTCCCGGGCGCGCATGCGAGCGTGCCGGCGGTGTGCTTCTGGCTTTTCATCATGTATCTGGGCTGGTCCCTGGTGGTGGTCCCGCACCTGTCGTGGGGCGCAGAGATCTCCACTGACTATCACGAGCGTTCCCGCATCTATGGTTGGTCCCAGGCTCTGACCGTCGCCGGCATGATGGGCGTCCTGATCATTCCGGCGATCCTGGAACACCGGCACTACGCGCTTTCCACGCAAGTCATGGCGATGGCCGTATTTTCCATCATCACGATGGTTCCGACGCTGTTGCTGTGCCTGTTTGTCGTGCCGGAGCCGCAGGTCAAGCTCGCAACGAAGGCAGGGCTGCTGCCCACGCTGCGTTTTCTTCTGAAGAACAACGCGATCCGCCGCATCATGACGGTCGACCTCATCGAATCGACGAACCAGGGCGCCCGCGGCGCGATGTTCCTCTATTTCGCGGGGCTCGCACTTGGATTGCCGACGCTGCGCGGGACCTTGTTGCTCGTCTACTTCCTGAGCGGCGTTATCTTCACGCCGGCCTGGATCGCGTTGTCCAGGCGTATCGGAAAACATCGCACGCTGATCGCGAGTTTTGCATACGGTATGACCGGTGGAGCGCTGATGCTCTTCATCCCGTATGGCTCGCCGCAATGGGCGTTTGCGGTCATTGCGTTCACGGGCGCCAGTTACGGCGCGCCGGCCTTTCTGATCCGCGCCATGATGGCGGATGTTGCCGACGCCGACACGCATGAAAACAACGCCGAACGCGCGGGCATGATGTACGCGTTCCTGTCGATGACGAGCAAGCTGGGCATCGGCTGGTCCGTCGCCATCGCGTTCGGCTTTCTGACGCTGCTTGGATTCGACCCGAAAATTCACAACAGCGCGGCAGCGATCGAGAATCTGCGTCTGTTTTTCATTCTTCTTCCCGTTGCTCTGGCGGGCCTGAGCATCCTGACGATGGTCGGCTATCCGCTGAACGAGGCAAGGCAGAAGGAACTGCGCGCCGAGATCGAGCGCCGCCGGATGGAGGCCGGGCAAGACGAGCCCGCGCCGATGCAACCGGCGCCGCCGGCACCCGAAACGGATTCCATCATGATGGCAAGAGGGCCTGCCGAATGACGACAGGCTTCGCGGGGGCCCTAGCGCTTCTTTTTCTTCTTCTTCCCGCGCGAGGCAAACTGGTTGAACGCTTCGACGAGAGCGGAAAAGGCCACCGCGAAGTAGAGATAGCCGCGCGGAATATGGAAATTCGCCGCGTCCGCCACGAGCGCAAGGCCGATCAAAAGCAGGAAACTCAGCCCCAGCATCTTCACGGTCGGGTTTTCTTCGATGAATTTTGAAACCGGTCCGGATGCGACCAGCATCAGCGCCATCGCCAGGACGATGGCCGCGATCATCACCGAAAGATGTTCCGCCATGCCGACGGCCGTGATCACGGAATCGAGCGAGAACACGAGATCGAACAGCCCGATCTGAACGATTACAGCCGCGAAGGAGCGCACGGCCTTGTGCGCGAACTCGTCTTCGCCGTTCATGAGAACGTGGATTTCCGTCGTTCCCTTGTAGATCAGGAACAGTCCGCCGGCGCCGAGGATCACGTCGCGCCAGGAGAGGTCTTCGCCCAAAATTGTGACGAAAGGCTCCGACAGCGACATCACCCAGGCGATGCCGGTGAGCAGCACGATGCGCATGATCAGGGCGATGGCCAGGCCCAGTCCGCGCGCCCTTGGTTGCTGGCGTTTGGGGAGCTGGCCCGAAACGATCGACAGGAACAGGACGTTGTCGATGCCCAGCACGATCTCCAGCAGGGTCAGCGTGGCAAGGCTTTCCCAGGTACGCGGATCGGCAAGCAATTCGAGCATGATCTAGAACCAGGGCTGGAAGAGTGCGGGGAAGAGATAAAACACGGTCTCGCGCGCGGTGAGAAGCCCGATGGCGGAGCCGATGAAGACGTCGCTGAGGAAGTGCGCATTCAGGAATGCCCGGGTCAGGGCCAGATAGAGCGCAATCGCGAACCATAGCGGAGCCAGCGCGGGCAACACCGCCGAGGCGATGACGGCCACGCAGAATATGGTGAGAGCGTGGCCGGACGGAAATGAATCGTATTGCGGATCGAAGTGAATCGGGCGGAAGCCGAACAGGCTCAGCTCCAGCTCATCCTTGGGCCGCCTTCGTCCGAGAATTATCTTTATGCTGTGCAGGATCGCGCTTCCGATGGCGAGGCTGGCAAGGTAGGCGAGGGAGGTCTGCGCCCACAGCTCAAGCATCGGGGTCGCCCCCCAAAGCCAGATCGCGGACTGTGACACGACGAAGACACTCGCCGACAAGGCGAGCCAGTACGCGCCCTTGGCCCAATCGGTCGTGCGGGCGATCCGCCGGTGCAGCCGGACGTGGATATGGTCGTGAAAAAAGTGCGTGGCCCGCCGGTCCACGGCAAAACTCGCAAGTCCCGCCGCGAGCAGGAATATCCCGAACCAGAAGAGCATGGCCGCTGCTTGCCGCTTGGGAACGCGGCTGTCAAATCGCCGCCCCGCCAAGCCTAGCGGAGCCCAAAACCCGCCGCTAAAGTCCCGTCATAAATATTGGAAACAGGGAGGGCCGGAAGGCCCGGTTTGGAGGACACAATGGATTTCGACTACTCGCCCCGCCAACGGGAATGGATGAAGCGCGTCGGCGACTTCATGGATGCTCACATCTATCCGGCAGAGCCGGTCTATGCCGAGCAGATGGAAGCGGCGCGCGCCAAGGGCGATCCGTGGATCGTGGTGCCGGTCGTGGAAGATCTCAAGAAGAAGGCCAAGGCCGCCAGCCTGTGGAATTTCTTTCTGAACGAAAGCCCGCACGGCGCCGGCCTCAGCAATCTGGAATACGCGCCGCTTGCCGAAATGATGGGCAAGGTCGGATTCGCGTCCGAAGTGTTCAATTGCGCCGCTCCCGATACGGGCAACATGGAAGTGCTGGAGCGTTACGGCTCGCCCTACCAGCAGGACAAGTGGCTGAAGCCGCTGCTCGCCGGCGAGATCCGCTCGGCGTTCCTGATGACGGAGCCCGCCGTCGCTTCGTCGGATGCGACCAACATCGAAACCCGTATCGAGCGCCACGGCGATCACTACGTGATCAACGGCACGAAGTGGTGGTCCTCGGGCGTGGGCGATCCGCGCTGCAAGATCATGATCGTGATGGGCAAGAACACGGTCGATGGCGACCGCCACAGCCAGCAGTCGCAGATCCTGGTCGAGCGCGACGCGCCGGGCGTCCACGTGAAGCGCATGCTGCCGGTGTTCGGCTATGACGATGCGCCGCACGGTCATGGCGAGGTCGAGCTCAAGAACGTGAAGGTGCCGGTCGAGAACATGATCCTCGGCGAAGGCCGTGGTTTCGAGATCGCGCAAGGCCGCCTTGGGCCGGGCCGCATCCATCACTGCATGCGCACGATCGGTGTCGCCGAGCGCGCGCTGGAAAGCATGGTGAAGCGCCTGCATTCCCGTGTCGCCTTCGGCAAGCGCATCGCCGAGCATTCGGTGTGGGAGCAGCGCGTGGCCGAAGCCCGCATCAACATCGACATGTGCCGCCTGCTCACGCTCAAGGCCGCCGACATGATGGACAAGGTGGGCAACAAGGTGGCGCGCCTCGAAATCGCCGAGATCAAGGTCGCCGCGCCGCGCATGGCGCTCCAGATCATTGACGATGCGATCCAGGCGTGGGGCGGCGGCGGCGTGACCTCCGATCCCGGCCTGGCGCGCGCCTATGCAAGCCAGCGCACGCTGCGTCTCGCGGACGGTCCGGACGAAGTCCACTGCCGCACGATCGCGCGCCTGGAATACGGCAAGCATTTCCAGCGCCCGCCGAAGCTGGCGGCGGCGGAATAATCGCGACTGAATGATCTGAAAATGCTGTGGCGGATGGGGCGACCCGTCCGCCATTTTGCTTTCAGGCGGCTTCGGCGCGCGCGCCCGGGGGTGACAATGCGAGCGTGACCGTCACCGTCGTGCCTTCGGCTTCCACGCTGTCGATCTGCATGGCGCCGCCGTGCCGTTGCGCCAGCGCGTTCACCAGCGCCAGGCCCAGTCCCGTGCCGGTCTTGCTCAGCATCGGGTCGTTGGCAACCTGCTCGAAGGCGCGCCCGAGGCGCGGGATCGCGTCGGCCGGGATGCCGATGCCGTCGTCGCGCACCGACAGCGTGACGCTTTCGGTATCGGCGAATGCCTTGATCCAGACGTGACCGCCGCGCGGCGTGAACTTGAGGGCGTTGGAAAGCAGGTTGAGCACGATCTGCTTGACGGCGCGCCGGTCCGCCGTCAGCGACAAGTCCTTCTCTGGGACCTCCAGGGCCATCTGGATCCCGCTGTCGCGAGCACGCTGCGCCAGCATGCGCGCACAATCCTCGATCGTCTGTGAAAGATCGACGCGATCGAAATGGAGTTCCATTTTCCCGGCCTCGATCTTTGCCGTGTCGAGGATATCGGCGATGAGATCGAGCAGGAGCTGGCCGGAATCGCGGATCAGTCCGGCATATTCGCTGTAACGCGGATTTCCGATTGGGCCGAACATCTCGTCGCGCATGATATCGGAGAACCCGATGATGGCGTTGAGCGGAGTGCGCAATTCGTGACTCATGCTGGCGAGGAAGGCCGATTTCGCCTTGCTCGCGGCTTCGGCTTCCTCCTGCGCCGCCCTCATCTTCAATTCGCTGGCCTTGCGCTCGCTGACGTCGCGCGAAACGCTGATGATGTTCTTGAGCTGCCCCGTCTCTTCGTCGAACACGCCGCGGACGTTGCTCTCGATCCAGACATAATGCCCGTCGCGGTGGCGCATCCGGTAGGTCGCGGCGCGAACCTCGCCGGGCCTGAGCTTTTCGCGCAGCGCCTGCGCCTGGGGCCGGTCATCGGGATGGGTTAGCTCGACGAAATGTCCGGTTTCGACTTCCGCCGGCGTGCGTCCAAGAATGTTCTGGAGCGCGTGGGACGCGAACAGGATGCGGCCTTCCGGATCATAGAACATGATGATGTCCGAAGACTGCTCGGTCATCACCCGGTAGCGGTTTTCGGCGGCGGCGCGCGCGGTTTCCGCTATGACCTGCTGGGTGACGTCGTGGCAGACACCGAGGACGGAAACCACCTTGCCGTCTGGGCCGATATCGACCTCGCCATGCGTGTCGACATAGAGTGCGGGATTCGACGGGTCCTTCGGCCGGGATCGATAGTAGAACGGCGAGCGCGTCTTGATCGCGCTGGTGATGATGAGCGTGATTTCCGCGGAGTCTTCATCCCTGATCTGGGAAAGAAGCCATGTCATGTCCGGCTTCTGGTTTTCGTCGATGTTGAGCAGCCGGTACATGCCCGGCGACCACATCGTGTGTCCGTCTGTAAGGCGCTGGCGCCAATATCCGAACTTCGCGGCGCGCTCCGCGAGGCCGAATTGCGCGCGCTCCGCGGCAAGCTCGGCTTCGAACGCGGTTTCCCGCGCGGCGGAATCTTGTTTGTTGCCCGGCGTCATCCAGCGCAGTTTCCCGAAGGGGCGCGCCCCAAGTCCGTCAGGGTAACCCCGTGTCGTTAAACAACGCTTTCAAATTGCTGGAGTGGGGTCCGCGGCTTTACTGTCATTAAGCGCGGTTTAACCGACAAGCCTTGGGAATGCTGGACTTTTACTAGCCCGGTGCACCCGCACGCCTGGCGTATTCCCAAGCCCGTTCCGCCAAGGGACGGACGCCCGACGCGTTCTGGGCGGCATGCGCGCTGTTGGCCGTGCCATCGCGCACCCGGCCAACGATGCCCTGAAGGATGCCGGCCAGGCGGAAGAAGTTGTAGGCCGCGTAGTAGTCCATATTCGGGATCGCGTCGCGATGTGTGCGCTTGCAGTACATCGCGGTGTAAGTGTCCTTGTCCGGGATTCCGAGCGCCTTGAAGTCCGCGCCCAGAAGACTCCCGCCGCTGGAGACGCCGCCGGGCATCTGCCACTGCATGAGATGGTAGGTGAAATCGGCCATCGGATCGCCGATGGTGCAAAGCTCCCAATCCAGTACGGCGATGACCTTGGGCTCCGTCGGGTGCAGGATCATGTTGTCGAGGCGATAGTCGCCGTGGACGATGCTGTCCCGCGCGTCCGTGGGAAGATGCGCCGGCAGCCACTCGATCAGCTTTTCCATCTCGGGAATGTGCTCGGTTTCCGACGCCTTGTACTGCTTGGTCCAGCGCGAAACCTGGCGGCCGACATAGTTGCCCGGCTTGCCGTAGTCCTGCAGGCCGAGTTTCTCCCAATCGATGTTGTGCAGCCGCGCGAACGTCTCGTTCATCGCGTCGTAGATCTGCCCGCGCTGCTTTGGAGTCTGGTCGGGCAGGAGAGGGCCCCAGTAGATGCGACCCTCCACGCAGTCCATGACGTAGAACATCGTGCCGATGATGCTCTCGTCTTCGCAGAGCAGATACGGTTTGGCGACCGGGAAGCCGGTGGGATGCAGGGCGGCGATGATGCGGTATTCGCGGTCCACGGCATGCGCGCTCGGCAGGAGCTTTCCCGGCGGCTTGCGCCGCAGCACATAGTTGCGGTTCGGCGTGATCAGCTTGTAGGTGGGATTTGACTGGCCGCCCTTGAACTGGCGCACCTCCATCGGCGTCTGAAAGCCGTCGATGCGTGCGGCGAGATAGGCCTCGAGCTTCTTCTCGTCGAAGCGATGGCTTTCCGCCACCTCCTTGGTGCCCGAGAATTTCTCCTGCCGGTCGTCCTGCGTCGCCGCCGCCTCGCTCATGGCGCTTCCCTTGTGGTTTTGCCCGATGTTGGCCCCTCGTTTGGCCCGACACAAGCGTTACGGAGCGGAAGCCTCGGATCCCGGCTCCAACGGCTGCGTCTCGAATGCCTGCGCAGCGCGCACCGCATCTTCGAAGGCGGTGAGGACGGTCTCGTAGTTGCGCGTCTCGAGCGCCGCCTTCATGCGGTTGTTGAGCAGAACCGTGGCGGAGCCATGGCCAGGCGGACCCGGAATCACGACATAGGTGGGAATACCGGAGCTTACGAGTTCGCCGACATAGAGCATCAGCTCATACCTCTTGTTCGCCGTCACGTTCCCAATCAGGTGGATGGTCATGCTGGGCGTACCGTCCTCGCTTTGCGAGGGGCGCAGGAAAATGTTGCAGCGGTCCGGTCGCCACGCATCGTTCAGATTGGGCATCAACCGCCAGCCGCAATAGAACCCGCGGCAAACATCGGGACGTTCCTCATAGATGCTGCAACCGTTCTTCCAGTGCTGGCAGAGCGTGTTGGGCGGTTTGCGCAGTTGCGGCGAGTCGATAGCCGTGTAGCGGCAGCAGGCATTGCATCCGCCGCACTCGCGGCCCGGAACGGGTGGGAAAGGGTTCTGATCCATGACGCCTATATACGTGAAATTGCCCGCCAGCCTATATCACGGCGGCAGAAGCCCCCGGGCCAGTCGATCAGGTCGACCGCCTTATAGGCGCGAGCCTGCGCTTCGGCCACCGTCTTTCCGAGCGCGGTAACGTTGAGGACGCGCCCGCCCACGGCGAGCAGCTTGCCGTCCCGCCGTTCGGTTCCCGCGTGGAAGATGCGCACGCCTTCGACGGCCGCCGCCGCGTCGAGACTTCCGATCTCCGTGCCCTTGGCGTAGTCGCCCGGATATCCCTTCGATGCCATGACGACGGTTAACGCCGCCTCGTCGCTCCAGCGAAGGTCCAGATTGTGCAGTTGTCCGTCGCGCATCGCGATCAGCGCGGTGAGCAGGTCGGACTTGAGCCGCGGCACGAGCACCTGGCATTCCGGATCGCCGAAGCGGCAATTGTATTCGACCAGCTTGGGTCCATCCTTCGTGATCATCAGGCCCAGATACATGACACCCTGATAGCGCCGTCCGCGCTCGGCCATCGCGCTTACGGTCGGCTTGATGAACCTGTCCATGGCGACTTGCTGCAGCGCCGGCGGCAGGACCGGAGCCGGGGAGTAGGCGCCCATGCCGCCGGTGTTCGGGCCCTTGTCGCCATCGAATGCGCGCTTGTGATCCTGTGCGCCGACAAGCGGAATGGCGGTTTCGCCATCGCTCAATGCAAAGAAGCTCGCTTCCTCGCCCTGCATGAATTCCTCGACGACGACTTCGCTGCCGCTTTCGCCGAACCCGCCTTCGAACATGAAATCGATAGCCTTCGCCGCATCGGCCCTGGTGTCCGCGATGATCACGCCTTTGCCCAGCGCCAGGCCGTCCGCCTTGATCACGACAGGCAGGCCCAGCGTGTCGGCGAACGTTTTGGCTGCGGCGGCGTCGCGAAAACGTTGATACGCGGCAGTTGGGATCCCGATCTCGCGGCAAAGATCCTTCACGAAGCCCTTGGAGCCTTCGAGGATCGCGCCTTTTACGCTGGGACCGGAGGCATGGATGCCTTCGGCCTCGAAACGATCCCAGAGCCCACCGACCAGCGGATTGTCGGGCGCGATGACCACGAAGCCGATCTTCTTTTCTTTGGCAAAGCCGACCAGCTTGTCGAAATCCATGGCGGCGATGGGGACGCATTCCGCCACCTCGGCGATTCCGGCATTTCCGGGCGCGCAATAGAGTTTTGTCAGCAGGGGGCTGGCCGACAACGCCCAGGCCAGCGCGTGTTCGCGGCCGCCGGAGCCGATCAGAAGGACGTTCATGGGCCGAACTTCCGGGAAGGGAGGGGTGGATTCAAGCGGGCTTTCTATATCATCTGTGAATCATGTCCGAAGCCGCCGCCAAGCCCAATCTGCCCGAATACAGCGTCAGCGAGATCGCCAACGCCCTGAAGCGCACCGTGGAGGATTCCTTCCCCTTCGTGCGGGTCAGAGGCGAGATCAGCGGCCTGAAGCTGGCGGCGTCAGGCCATACCTATTTCGATTTGAAGGACGACAAGGCGGTTCTCAACGCCATCATCTGGAAGCAGGGCGCGCGGCTCATCAAGCTGCGCCCGGAACCGGGGCTGGAAGTGGTCTGCACCGGCAGGATCACGACCTATCCCGGCTCTTCGCGTTACCAGATCATCGTGGAGCAGATGGAGCTGGCCGGCGCGGGCGCGCTCATGGCCATGCTGGAAGAGCGCAAGAAAAAGCTCGCGGCGGAGGGCCTGTTCGCCGCCGAGCGGAAGAGGCCGCTTCCGTTCCTGCCAGATGTGATTGGCGTCATCACCTCGCCGACCGGCGCGGTGATCCGCGACATCATGCACCGGCTGAACGAGCGTTTTCCGCGGCGCGTGCTGCTGTGGTCCGTGGCCGTGCAGGGCGAGCGCGCCGCCGGCGAAGTGGCTGCGGCCATTCGCGGCTTCAATGCGCTTGCGCCGGGTGGCGCCTTGCCACGCCCGGACCTGCTCATCGTCGCGCGCGGCGGCGGCTCCATCGAGGACCTGATGGCCTTCAATGAAGAGATCGTGGTGCGCGCAGCCGCGGAGAGCACGATCCCGCTCATATCCGCGGTCGGCCACGAAACCGATACCACCCTGATCGATTTCGCATCGGATCGCCGCGCCCCGACGCCGACGGCCGCTGCGGAGATCGCCGTGCCGGTGCGCGCGGAGCTTCTGTCGCAAACGCTGGATTTCGAGCGGCGCGTTCTGAACTGCTTCGTGCGCGGAATTTCGACGCGCCGCACGCACCTGTCGCAACTGGCGCGCGTGCTGCCCCGCGCCGACCAGTTGTTCGCGCCTTCGCGCCAGCGGCTCGACGTCGCTTCGGACAAGCTTGGCAGCGCGCTCCGCCGCAATCTGCAGGAGCATCGCCGCGCTCTCGCGGAGGCTGCGGCACTGCTGCGCCCCCGTCCGATCCGGCATCACATCGCCGTCTGCGGCGAGCGCACCGGCGTTCTTGGCGCCAGGATGGAACGGGCCCAGCGCAACCGGCTCTCCAAGATGCGGGCGGAACTGGAAAACGCATCGCGGGTCCTGGAGAGCCTTTCCTACAAGGGCGTATTGGAGCGGGGCTTTGTCCTGGTCCGCGGCGCGGACGGCTCTATCCGGCGCCGGGCCGAGGGCGTGCAGTCCGGCGAACGCGTCTCGCTCACCTTCTCGGACGGCCAGCGCGAGGCCACGGTGGCCGGTGCACCGGCAAGCCCGCCGGCCGCTTCAAAACCGCGTGTGACAAAACCGTCAGGCGGACAGGGCGACTTGTTCTAGCAGCCGCCGGACATGCTAGAATGAGCCATGAACAAGATGGACCGTGATTTTCGCGCCGAAGGGCAAGCCGATCTCGAATATCTCGACGGCGAATACCGGGTCATCAAGGCCGGATCGTTCGTGATATGCGCCGTGACCGGCGCGCAGATTCCGATCGATGCCTTGCGCTACTGGAATGTCGATCTGCAGGAGGCTTATGCCTCTGCCGCCATTGCGCTCAGGCGTTTTCAGGAAACCGGCGGCACGCCGAAATGATCGATCGCCGCGCGTTCGTGATCAGCGCCGCGGCGACGACGCTGTTGCCCCCTTTTGCCGGAGCCCACGACGCGCGCATGTCGCTGGCGGGCACGATGGAGCAGGGCAGCCTCGTGATCGGCAAAGCGGCGTCCGGCGCCACGGCCAGGATCGACGGGCGCGACGTGCGCGTGAGCGCGGATGGCGATTTCGCATTCGGCTTCGAATACGATCAGACCAAGGTGACGACGGTCTCAGTCGCATTTGCCGATGGCACGACCGAAACGCGCGAGATTTCGCCCACGGCGCGGCAATATGAAATCCAGCACATCAACGGCCTGCCGCCGCAGATCGCCCATCCATCCGAGCCGGATATCGTCGCGCGTATCCAGCGCGAGCACGCGCTCGTCTATGCAGCCCGCAAGACCAATAGCGACCTCACCTATTTCGCGGAACCGTTCGACTGGCCCGCGAAGGGGATCATTTCCGGTCTGTTTGGCAGCCAGCGAATCCTGGACGACGTTCCCTCCGCTCCGCATTTTGGCGTCGACATTGCGGGGGGAGAGGGCGGAGCCATCCATGCACCCGCCAGCGGCACGGTACTCGTTGCCGACCAGTTCTTCCTGGAAGGCGGCTATACGCTGATCGACCACGGGCACGGCGTCTTTACCGGCTACATGCACCAGTCCAAGCAGCTGGTGAAACCCGGCGATGCCGTCACGCGCGGCCAGCAGATCGGCAATATCGGCCACACAGGCCGCGCAACGGGGCCGCACCTGCATTGGCAGATGAACTGGTTCGACGTGCGGCTCGATCCATCGCTTTCCGCGCGCACGCTGGCGCCGCAGAAGGCCTAGGCCTCGGACTGCGCGGCCAGGGCCTGCGCCCGTTTGCTGCGGATCTTGTCGCCAGGTTTGGGCCAGCGCCGGTGGATCCACAACCATTGCGATGGCCGCGCGCGCACCATCTCTTCTATGCGCTCCGTGATCTTGATCGTCAGCTGGTGCACGTCCTGGTCATGATCGCCGCTGGGCGCGAACGCGACCGGCGGATGCACCGTCATGCGGAAGCGCGCGCCGCCCAGTCTTTCGTTGGATGTCGGCAGGATGATGCAGTTCAGCTTCAGCGCCAGCGCCGCCGGCGCGGGCGTCGTCATCGCGTCCCGCCCGAAGAACGGTGCGGGCAGGCCTTCGTTGGTCTTCTGGTCGACGAGAATGAGAATGGCCTTGCCCGCGCGCAGCAGCGAGAAGATGCGGCGTGTGCCTTGCGCGCCCTTCGCGATCTGGTCCTTGGGCCCGTTCTTGATCCGCTGGCGCACCATCCAGCGGTCGACATAGGGATTGTTCAACGGACGATAGACTTCACCGCCTTCGATGCCGTACTGCGTCGCGGCGAAGGGCATCGTCTCCCAGTTTGCGAAATGGCCTGACACGAACATCACGCCTCTGCCCGCGGCCAGCGCCTTGTCCAGCACGTCGTAGCCGGCCACGCCCAGCCTGGGATCGGCGCCATGCATCGACAGTTTGTCGAGATGCGCGTATTCGGCGACCGTGCGGCCGAGATTGTCCCACATCTCCACAAGGATCGTTTCGATTTCCGCGTCGCTCTTTTCCGGATAGGCCTTTTTGAGATTGTCTCGGCCGCGCTGTGAGGTGCCGGTGCGATAGAGGATGTTGCGGCCGATCCAGCCGCCGATGGCGGATGCACCATCGAGTCCGAAGAGCCTGAAGAAGCCGATGAAGGTGAAGAACGCCGCCGCTTCCGCGCGATAGCGCAGCATCGTGGCCAAGGGCATTTTCGGGATCGGCGCGATCTCGGTCATCACGCGCGCTATGGGGCGCGGGGGGCGACCCTGTCAAGCAGCGCGTCCAGCGCGGCCGGGTCCTCGAACGCCGCCCGTACCGGTATGAAGCGCACATCCTCGCGTTCGGCGGGCGTTAACCGCACGAAGTCTTTTTCGGTTGTAATCAGCGAGGCGCCCAGCGCCTTTGCGCGGGAACGCAGCCGCGCGAACTCGGCGGCAGTGTAGGCGTGATGGTCATCATAGACGCGTTCCTCGACGATCTCGGCGCCAAGCGCGCGCAAGGTCGCGAAGAATTTCTCCGGCCGCCCGATTCCGGCAAACGCGACCACGCGCTGCCCGGCCACGCCCGGCGCATCGACGGGAACAAGCGTCGCGCGCAAGACAGGCCCCGTGAAACCCGGAAGCTTCGGCGTTCCTTCGCTCACGAGCACGACGGCATCGGCGCGCGAAAGCCCCATCGCGATGTTCTCCCGCAAGGGACCTGCCGGGAGGATGCGGCCGTTGCCGAAGCCGGTCTGCGCATCGACGACGATGATGGACAGGTCTTTCGCCAGCGTGAAATTCTGGTGACCGTCATCCATCACGATGACTTCCGCCTGTTCGTTTTCGGCGAGCCTTGCGCCGGCAGCGCGGTCGCGCGAGACGATGACGGACGCGGTGCCCGCAAGCAGCAATGCTTCGTCGCCGGTTTCCTCGAACGCATCGCGCGCGGCATCGATCACGCCGGGGCCTCGCATCTTCCCGCCATAGCCGCGCGTGAGGATGAAGGTCCGCTTCCCGCGTTCCATCAGCGCGCGGGCGACGGCGATGGCGATCGGAGTCTTGCCCGAGCCGCCCGCCGTCAAATTGCCGACGCACACGACTTTCGCCGCCGCGCGATAAGGCCGCGCATGGGCGGCTTTCCAGGACACGGTCGCGCCATAGGCCCAGCCCAGCGGCGTCAGCACGGCGACGGCGAGCTTCGCCGTGTAGTCTTTCTCTTCCCAGAATTCAGGCGCGCGCATCGAGCAACGCCTCGATCGCGGCAATCGTTTTCCCCACGGCGCCGCCGAGCGCGATTGCGGCGGCGCGCGCCGCTACGCCCATCGCCTTCGCTTCGGCAGGATTTGAAATCAGCCGTTTCGCCATCGCGGCGATTTCGGCTGCGGACGACACGCATCCCGCGCCTTGCGCCGGAAGGATCGCATTGTAGGGCTGGATGAAATTCTCGGTGTGCGGCCCGGTCAGCACCGCGCAGCCCAGCCGCGCGGGCTCGAGTGGGTTTTGCCCGCCATGCGGGATCAGGCTTCCGCCGATGAAGGCGAAAGGCGCGACACGATAGAGCAGGCCAAGCTCGCCGATGGTGTCGGCGACATAGACCTGCGTATCCGTGGCAGGCAGCGCGCCCTGCGACCGGCGCAGCACGGTGCGCGATCCGCACAGCATGGCGATGTCGGCTCCGCGCTCCGGATGTCGCGGCGCGATGATCGTCAAGAGATCGGGGAAGTCTTCGCGGAGCCTGTCCTGTGCCGGAAGGATCGTCTCGTCTTCGCCCGGATGGGTGCTGGCCGCGAGCAGCACGGGGCGGCTGCCGATCGCGTTGCGCAGGTCGGCAAGCTTCGTTTCGTCGGCAGGTAAGGGCGGCGCGTCCGCCTTGAGGCTGCCGGTGATCTCGACATTGCGTGCACCAAGTGCGGTGAGCCGCTTCGCCGTGGGGGCATCCTGCGCAAGGCAGACATCGAACAGGGACAGCAGTGCGCGGGCAATGCGCGGCGCGCGCCGCCATCCGCGGAATGACCGCTCGGACATGCGACCGTTCACCAGCGCGAGCTTTACGCCCATTCCGCCGGCACGGAAAAGCAGATTTGGCCAAAGCTCGGATTCAATGAACAGTGCCGCATCCGGCCGCCAGTGCGATAAAAAACGCGACGTGGCCGCGGGCGTATCCACCGGCGCAAATTGATGGATGGCGCGGCCGGGCAGGCGCTCTGCCATCAACCTTGCGCTCGTCACCGTGCCGCTCGTCACCAGGACATTGTGGCCCGATTTCAGGAAGGCATCGATCAAGGGCAATGCTGAAACACTTTCGCCGACGCTGGCGCCATGGATCCAGATCAGCTTGCCTTCGGGGCGGTTGACGCCGGCATGGCCGAGGCGCTCGCGTATCCGCGCGGTATCTTCCTTGCCGCGCAGCGCGCGCTGGCGCAGGAAAAACGGAACGGCGGGCGTAAGCGCCATCGTCGCCAGCCGATAGGCTGCAAGCCCCAGCGGCGCGGCCACCTAGCCGGGCTCCCGGTCGTCGAGGCCGCGCTGGTAGAGGCGGGCATAGAGGCCGTTGCGCGCCATCAACTCGGAATGGGTGCCGGATTCCACGATGCACCCGCGGTCCATGACATAGATGCGGTCCGCATCCAGCACGGTCGAAAGGCGATGGGCGATCACCAGAGTGGTGCGGCCTTGCATCAGATGCGCAAGCGCTTCCTGCACCTGGCGCTCGCTTTCGGTGTCGAGCGCTGAGGTCGCCTCGTCGAGCAGCAGGATGGGCGCGTTGCGCAGCATGGCGCGCGCGATCGCGATGCGCTGGCGTTGACCGCCGGAAAGCTTCAGCCCGCCTTCGCCGACCTGCGAATCGTAGCCGTCGGCCTGCGCCATGATGAAGTCGTGCGCGGCGGCGGCCTTCGCAGCCTCGATGATCTCTTCGCGCGCGGCGTCGCGGCGGCCCTGCGCGATGTTCTCGGCGATGGTCTCGTCGAACAGGATCGGCTCCTGCGTGACGAGCGCGATATGGTCCCGCAATGAAAGCAGGGTCACGTCGCGGACATCCTGCCCGTCGATGGTGATGCTGCCGCCGTCGATGTCGTGGAACCGCAACAGGAGATTGAACAGCGTCGTCTTGCCCGCGCCGGACGGGCCGACGAGCGCGATCTTCTGTCCCGGCTTCACGTCCAGCGAAACGTCCGTCAGCGCCGCGGCGTCCGCGTTGTAGCGGAAGGAGACGCGGTCGAAACGCACTTCGCCGCCACGCGCAATGGCAAGCGGCTTCGCGCCCGGCCGGTCGAAAATATCGGGCTTTGCATCGATCACGGCAAAGATACGGTTCGCGGCGGCAAGGCCTTCGGTGGTGACGGTCTGAAGCTGGCTGAGATTGCGCACCGGCTGTTGCGCCAGCAGCATAGCGGCGAGGAAAGCGAAAAACTGGTTCACCGCCAGCGTGCCGTGGAGGCTCATATAGCCGGCGATGGCGAAGGTGAGCGCCGCCGCGACGCCGCCGATCAGGTCGGTGGAGGGCACCGCGGCCGATCGCGCGCGCACGGCTTTCAGCAGATAGCGCAGCCGCTTGTCGATGCGGGAATTCGCCATTTCGGTCGCGTGGTCTTCGAGATTGTAGGCCTTGATGATGCGCCGCCCGGTCAGCGCCTCGGTGAGGGATTTCGACAGCGTGCCCGTTTCCTCCATGCCGCGCGTCGAGGACCGGCGCAGGGAGCGGCTGATCTTGTCGATGACCCATACAACGGGCGGCAGCAGCACCAGCGAGATCAGAGAAAGTTGCCAGCTGTTCCAGATCATCACCACCAGCATGGCGACGAGCGTGAGGATCTCGCGCCCCATCGCCAGGATGCCGCGCGTGATGGCGTTGCGCAGCAGGGTCGTGTCGTAAAGGAATTTTGAGATCATCTCCGAGGAATGCACCGCGTTCAGCCCGCCGATGTCGAGCTGGATCTGGCTCCGGAACATGTCGCGCTGGATGTCCGCGCTGATGCGTTCGGCGATGGTGTTGGTGATCGCTTGCTCGCCAAAGCTGGAGACGGCGCGGACGATGATGACAGCCATGTATTCCAGCGGAATGATGACGAACTGGTCGGCATGCTTGAGCAGGAAGACGCGCTTGATCGCGGGATTGATAAGACCCGCCATGAGCCCCGTCATCGCCGCAGAGATCACCATGCACAGCAGTCCGAGCGTGAGCAGCGTCCAGCGGTTGCCGATATAGT
>DATIVW010000246.1:0-1995 GCA_035465595.1 Rhizomicrobium sp.
CTGCCCGATCTGACGAAGACCTGAACTACGCCACGTCGAACAACAGCACTTCCACGGGATTGCGCGCGCGCACCAGGACACTTTCCTCGTCGGTGATCGCCGCGCCGACGCCGATGGAAAGCCGCTCGCCACCCACTTCGACGTCGCCGCCCGCCACGTGCAGCCAGAGCTTGCGTCCGGGCTGGAGCCTGTAAACCGCTTCCTCCTCGCCTTCGAAGCGCGCGGCATAGATCTCGGCGTCCTGCATCAGGCGCACTTCGCTGGGCAGCGGATCGGACGAGGCGATGCGCGCGAACTTGTTCCGCACCGCATCGGTGTCGACCATCTTCTGCTCATAGGAAGGCGCAATGCCCGTCCGCGACGGCATGATCCAGATCTGCAGGAAATGCACCGGCTCGACCTTCGATGCGTTGAATTCCGAATGGGTGATGCCGGTGCCCGCGCTCATGCGCTGGATCTCGCCGGGGCGGATGATCGATCCGGTGCCCAGCGAATCCTTGTGCTCCAGCGCGCCCAACAGCGGATAGGTGACGATCTCCATGTCGCGGTGGCTGTGCGGCGCAAATCCGCCGCCGCCCGCGACGATGTCCTCGTTGATGACGCGCAGCGGCCCGAAGTTCACATGCTGCGGGTGATAATAGTCGCCGAAGGAGAATGTGTGGCGGCTGTCGAGCCAGTCGGTCCGGCTCTTGCCGCGCTCGGCGGATTTGCGAAGGGTCAGCATGATGTCACCCGTAAGAGAATTTCCGTTCCCTGATAGATAAGCATCGCGTCAAGGGCCTTGCCGCCCACCATATCAAACGCGCCGCAAACCAAAACGCGCCCCGGTGGAACCTAGGATTTGCGGCGTTTTTCGATGGCGTCCCACACCAGCGCCGCGATGTCGGCGCCGCCGAAGCGCTTCACTTCCCAAATGCCGGTGGGCGAGGTGACGTTGATCTCGGTGAGATAGTCGCCGATCACGTCGATACCGGTGAAGATGAGGCCGCGCTTCTTCAGCTCCGGTCCCAGCGCCGCGCAAATATCCTTTTCGCGTTTGGTGAGCGTGGTCGCTTCCGGCCGCCCGCCGACATGCATGTTGGAGCGCGCCTCGCCCTGCGCCGGCACGCGATTGATCGCCCCTGCGAACTCGCCATCGACGAGGATGATGCGCTTATCGCCCTTGCGCACTTCGGGAACGTAACGCTGGATGATGACGGGCTCGCGATAGAAGGCGGTGAACATCTCCAGCATGGAGCCGAGATTCTCGTCGTCCGCCTTCACGCGGAACACGCCCGCGCCGCCATTGCCGTAGAGCGGCTTCAGGATGATGTCCTCGTGCTCGGCGCGGAACGCGTTGATCTCAAGACGGTCCGAGGTGATGAGCGTCGGCGGCATCAGGCCCTTGAACTCGGTGACGAAGAGTTTCTCCGGCGCGTTGCGCACATGCGCCGGATCGTTCACCACCAGGGTCCTGGGATGAATGCGCTCCAGCAGATGCGTCGCGGTGATGTAGGCCATGTCGAAAGGCGGGTCCTGGCGCATCAGCACCACGTCGGTCGTCGAAAGGTCGACGACGGAAGCCTCGCCAAGGGTGAAATGATCGCCGCGCTGGGCGCGCACGGAGAGCGGCCGCGCCCGCGCCGTCACCTTGCCATCGCGGAAGCTGAGATCGCGCGGCCCGTAATAGAGAAGCGAATGCCCGCGCGCTTGCGCTTCCAGCGCCAGTGCAAAGGTGGAATCGCCCCCGATATCGATGCGCTCGATCGGGTCCATCTGGATTGCAACGGAAAGCGCCATGAAAAATCCTGAAGTAAAATTCTAGTTCAGCCGCCGCTTGAGCGCGTGAAGGCCAAGGGCCGCTTCATTATGTAAGGCCTGTCCGCCCGGAACCAAAGACAGGCAGGCTTCATAGGCCCTCTGCGCCGCGCCGAGGGCGCCGGACGCCTCGTTCAGCCGGGCCAGGTCCATCCACAATTCGGGCCGGCGCGGCGCGATCAGCACCATGCGCTTGGC
>DATIVW010000247.1:0-15236 GCA_035465595.1 Rhizomicrobium sp.
AGCGTGAAAGCGCTGCGCGTCTACGAGCAACGCGGCCTCGTGAAGCCGCTACGCTCGCAGGCGGACTGGCGCGCCTATGGGCCAGAGGAAATGGCGCGGCTGCACCAAATCCTGGCGCTCAAGGCGTTGGGCCTGCCCTTGGCCCGCATAGGCGAGCTTCTGGAAGGCCGTGCATCCACGCTGGAATCCGTGCTGGCGATCCAGGAGCAGGCACTGAAGGACGAAGGCGACCGGCTGGAAAACGCCCTCGCCCTCATCCGTGCTGCGCGCTCCCGGCTGGCCGCCGGCGAAATGCTTTCCATCGACGATCTCACCCAACTGACCAAGGAGACGACGATGACGACCAAGCTGAGCAACGAAGAATGGAAGGAAATGTTCGAACCGCTGATCCAGAAGAACTATGCGCCGGAGGACCTGGCAAAGGCTTCCGGCCGGCACTTCGATCAGGCGGAAGTGTCCCGCCAATGGAACACGCTCTTCGAGGACGCCAAGGCCGTCATGGCCAAGGGCGATCCCTATTCGCCGGAAGCCTTGGATGTCGGGCGGCGCTGGAGCGCGCTGGTCCATCAGTTCACCCAGGGCGACCCCAAGCTGATGCAGGGCTCAACGAACGTGTGGAAGGACGCCTTCGCGGACCCAAAGGTGGCGCCGCGGTTGCCGGTCGGCGCCGATGTTTTTGCCTTCGTGGGCAAGTCGATGCAGCACTTGAAGGAAACCGGCCAGTAGCGGATCGGGTCGGCGATGCTATGTCTAGGGCATGATCCGGAAACACGACATCCCCGCCCTCCTCGACATCATGCGCCGCCTGCGAGACCCGAATGGCGGCTGCCCGTGGGATCTGGAGCAGGATTTTGCGAGCATCGCGCCCTACACGATTGAAGAAGCTTACGAAGTCGCCGGGGCGATCGAGGACCAGAACTGGCCGGAACTGAAGGACGAACTCGGCGACCTTCTCTTCCAGGTCGTGTTCCACGCCCGCATGGCCGACGAGAAAAACCTCTTCGCTTTCGAAGATGTTGTCGCCGCCATCTGCGAAAAGATGCTCCGGCGCCACCCCCATGTCTTTGCGTCTGGGGCGGCAGTGGAGAATGCCCAGGCACAAACTGTTGCGTGGGAGGAGCACAAGAAAAAGGAGCGCGCAGCGAAGGCCGCCGCAGGTGACGGAAGCCTGCTCGATGACGTGCCGCGCGCCCTGCCCGCGCTGCTGCGTGCGGCGAAGCTTCAGAAGCGGGCGGCAAGCGTCGGGTTCGATTGGGATAATCCCGCCAAGGTGGTCGAAAAGATTGCCGAAGAAGCTCACGAGATCGTGGAAGCCCGCGATGTGGCCCCGGATAAGCTGGAAGAAGAAGTGGGCGACCTGCTCTTTGCCGTGGCCAATCTGGCCCGCCACCTGAAGGTCGACCCTGAAAATGCCCTGCGCGCCGCCAATGCCAAATTCATGCGGCGTTTCAAGGTGATCGAGCAGGAACTTGCCAAACGCAGTAAAGGGCTGCACGAGGCTTCCCTCGATGAGATGGAGTCCATCTGGCAGGCTGCGAAGCTGGCAGAGCGCGGCTAGGCTCGCGCTTCGTCCGGCTTGAGCTTTGCACCGTAGCGGTGGCGGAAGCGGTCCGCCTCCTGCGGGTCGGCACTGACGGAGAGGACGAGGGCGTTTGCGCGGTCCTTGCGCGCCGTGACCCGGCCATGGGCATGCGCCCAGGCCAGCCCCGCGCCGTCCGATGGGTCGAGGGTCAGGCGGAAACGGACTTCGCTCTTGCCCAGCGCCTTCTCGATGCGCGCCAGAAGATCAGGAATGCCATCGCCCGACATGGCGGAGATGGCCACCCCCGACTTACGGCCATTATGCGAAAGCAGTCCTTCCCGTTCTTCGGGAGCCAGCAGGTCGATCTTGTTCAGGATCTCGATGATGGGTCGTTCGCCGTCGCTCTCGATGCCGAGCTCGTCCAGGACGTCTTCCACGTCCCGCTTCTGGGCCTCGGTCTCGTCATGGGCGGCGTCGCGGATGTGGAGGATCACGTCTGCTTCCAGCACCTCTTCCAGCGTGGCGCGAAATGCCGCGACCAGTTCATGCGGCAGATCGGAGATGAAACCGACCGTGTCGGACAGGATGACCCGCCGACCGCTCGGCAGGCGCAGGCCCCGCATGGTCGGATCGAGCGTCGCGAACAGAAGGTCCTTCGCCATCACGTCGGAATGGGTGAGCCTGTTGAACAGCGTGGATTTGCCGGCATTGGTGTAGCCGACCAGCGCGACGATGGGATAAGGCACTTTCTTGCGCGCCGACCGGTGCAGCCCGCGGGTGCGCTTCACCTCTTCGATTTCCTTGCGGATTTTCGCAAGGCGTTCGCCGATCAGACGGCGGTCGGTTTCGATCTGGGTTTCACCGGGGCCGCCGAGGAAGCCGAAACCGCCGCGCTGCCGCTCGAGGTGGGTCCATGACCGCACCAGCCGCGAGCGCTGATAGGTGAGATGCGCGAGTTCGACCTGCAGACGCCCTTCCCGCGTCTGCGCGCGCTCCCCGAAGATCTCCAGGATGAGCGCGGTGCGATCCAGCACCTTCGCATTCCAAGCCTTCTCAAGATTGCGCTGCTGCACCGGCGAGAGCTGTGTGTTGACGATGATGACTTCGGGCTCAAGAGCACGCGCTTCTGCGGCGATCTCCTCGACCTTGCCCGAACCAATGAGCGTGCCCGGCGCGGGGCGCGCCAACGGCACGATGATGCCCTTGATGACATCAAGGCCGATGGCGGCGGTCAGCCCGATGGCTTCTTCGAGGCGTGCCTCCGCATCGCGCAACTCGAAGCGGTCGCGCTGCTTCCACTCGACATGAATGACGAATGCGCCGGTACGGCTGGCTTCCGGAACCTGGAAACGGGTTTTGCTCAGGCGTTTTCCATCGCGGGCGCGGTTTCCTGCTCCATGAGCTGGATCGGACCCAGCGGCATCACCGTGGAGATGGCGTGCTTGTACACCAGCTGTGCCTGGCCGTCCCGGCGAAGAAGAACGCAGAAATTGTCGAACCAAGTGATATTCCCTTGAAGCTTCACGCCATTGACGAGAAAGATCGTCACGGCGGACTTGCTCTTCCGGACCGCGTTCAGAAACGTGTCCTGCAAGTTTTGTTGTTTTTCGCTCATTGCCGGCCCGCTTGTTCTTCTTGTCGCCCCAGCCCACCCAGAGCGAGTCCCAACTATACTGGGATTTGCTGCAATCGCGAAGAGCCGCGACGCAGCCTCAGGTAGCAGAAGCCAGCTTTTCCGCCCTGCGCAGATAGAGCTCCTGCAACCGGCGGGTCACCGGCCCCGGCCTGCCGTCCCCGACCGGCTTGCCGTCAATGGAAACGATGGCCGTCGCGCCGAGGGTTGCCGCAGACATGAAGGCCTCTCTGGCGGCGAGAGCCTCATCCGGCGTGAATTTGCGCTCGACGATCGTGATTTGGGCCTCCGCAGCGGCATCCATAATTTCCCGGCGGGTCACGCCCGGGAGGATCGCATTGGAGAGGTCACGGGTAACTATGTTGCCGTCTTCGTCCACGATCCATGCGCTGGTGGAACTGCCTTCGGTGATAAAGCCGTCACGGTCGATGAGCCAGGCTTCGAAGGCGCCGGCATTGCGGGCTTCGGTCTTAGCGAGAATGTTGGGAAGCAGTGCTGTCGATTTGATGTCGCATCGCGCCCAGCGTTGATCCGGCTGGGTGATGACCGCGACGCCTTGCTCCCGCCGCTTGTCGTTGGCGAGCGGATTCATCGGCCGCGCAGTCATGATCAAGGTTGGCCGCGAAGGCGTGAGCGGTATCGCGTGATCGCGGCGATATACCCCGCGCGTCACCTGCATGTAGATCAGTCCGTCCACCACGCGATTGCGGCGCGCCATCTCGCGAATGACGAACTTCAGCGGTTCGCGCTCCATGGGCATTGCCATGCCGATCTCGCCAACGCTGCGCTCAAGGCGATCCAGATGATGCTCCTCATCGAGCACCAGGCCACCCAGAACGCCGACGACTTCATAGATCCCGTCCGCGAATTGCAGCGCGCGATCCTCAATGTGAACGCCGGCCTGCGCGAGCGGCAAATAGCGGCCATTCACATAGGCGATCCGGCCCGCCGGCATCCTCGACGGCCAGCCGTGAAACTGACGTGCGCTCATGCGTTGAAAGTCTGCTCGCGGCCCGTCGGCCCCACGCCCAGCGACTTCAGCTTGCGATGAAGTGCGGAGCGCTCCATGCCGATGAACGATGCCGTGCGCGAGATGTTGCCTCCGAAGCGATTGATCTGCGCCAGCAGATATTCCCGCTCGAAGATTTCGCGCGCCTCGCGCAGGGGCAGCGAGATCACAAGCTCGCCGCGCCCCCCATTGTTCCAGGATGAGTTCGTACCGAGATCGGCCGGCAGCAAGTCGGCAGAAATCACCTGGGCGGCATCGTCTGTCGCCAGAATCAGCAGCCGTTCCACGATGTTGCGCAGCTGACGCACGTTTCCCGGCCAGCTATGGGCCTGCAGCACGGCCATCGCGTCTTCCCCGATTTCCCGCATCGGAAGGCCCGATGTCGCGGAGAGGCGCTTCATGAAATGCATCACCAGCATCGGGATGTCGTCGCGGCGTTCGGAAAGCGCCGGCGAACGGATCGGTACGACGTTGAGGCGATGGTAGAGGTCTTCGCGGAAGCGGCCCTCCGAAATCTCGATCCGCAGATCCGCCGTCGTTGAGGAGATGATGCGCGCATCGACCTGCACGCGCACGGTGCCGCCGACGCGCTGGAAGGTCTGCTCCACAAGGACGCGCAGGATCTTGCCCTGCGTCTCCATAGGCATGTCCGCGATCTCGTCCAGAAACAGGGTGCCGTTATGCGCGAGCTCGAACAGGCCGATCTTCTTGGGGCCATCAACCGTTTCCTCGCCGAAGAGCTCGGTCTCGATCCGGTCCGGCTCCATCGTCGCGCAGTTGATGGCGACGAAGGCGTTGCCCGCTCGCCGCGAATTGGCATGTATCAACCGCGCAATGACTTCCTTTCCCGATCCGGCCGCGCCGGTAATGAGGACACGGCTTCCCGTCGGGGCGATCTTGTCGATCTGTTGGCGGACTTGCGAGATCGCGGACGACTGGCCGATGAGTTCGGAATCGTCGCCGGCCTTTAGCTTGAGCTCCTGCACCTCGCGCCGCAGGCGCGCCGCCTCCAGCGCGCGCTGTGCGACGTGAACAAGGCGATCAGCCTTGAAGGGCTTCTCGATGAAGTCGTAGGCACCTTTCTTGATCGAGGCGACCGCGGTTTCGATGGTGCCGTGTCCACTGATCATCACGACCGGCAGTTCGGGATATTCACGCTTCAACTGTTCGAGAATCTGTATCCCGTCGAGCTTGCTGCCTTGCAGCCAGATATCGAGGATCACAAGATGCGGCCGGCGCAGACGCAGCGCGGCAAGCGCCGAATCGCTGTCGGCAGCAACGCGCGTTTCATACCCTTCGTCGCCGAGAATTCCGGCAATCAGATCGCGGATATCCTCTTCGTCATCGACGACCAGGACCTCAGGCGCGATTAAAGACCCGTTCTTGCTCATTACCAATTTCCGTTTTCTCTACGCTGGTTTCACGCACATTCTTCTGCTTCAGCGGCAACGCCATAACGACTTCCGCGCCGGTGTGATCGTCGGCGCGGTCGGAGATGGAAAGCTCTCCGCCATGGTCTTCGAAAATCTTGCGAACTATGGCGAGGCCAAGGCCGGTGCCTTTCGCTCGCGTCGTCACATAAGGTTCGGTCAGCCGATGCTTGTGCTCCGGCGGGAGCCCCACGCCGTTGTCGATCACGCGCAGAATCACGCGGTCGTCCGCCGGCTCGACGCGCACTTCGATCGCCCCCGGCGCATCGTCTCCGGCAGCGATGCGCGCCTCGATGGACTCGCCCGCATTCTTGAGAACATTTGTCAGCGCCTGCGAGATCAGCCGGCCGTCGCAGACCACGTGCAGCATATCGACGGGCATATTCGTGGTGTAGGCGATCCTGGGATTGCCTTCGCGTTGCAGGAATACAGCCTGCTGCACAAGCTCCTGCACGATTTCGCGCCGCATCACCGGTTGCGGCATGCGAGCGAAAGACGAGAATTCATCCACCATGCGGCCGATGTCGCCCACCTGGCGCACGATGGTGTCGACACACTGGTTGAAGATTTCCGGATCCGTCGTGACTTCCCTGGCGTATTTCCGCTTGAGGCGTTCGGCCGAAAGCTGGATGGGCGTCAGCGGGTTCTTTATCTCGTGGGCGATGCGCCGCGCCACATCGGCCCATGCGGCCGTGCGCTGCGCGGAAACCAGATCGGTAATGTCGTCGAAGGTGACCACGAAGCCGGCGTCGCCGCGTTCGCTGTCCACCTGCACGCTCAGGCTGCGGGTCTTGCCCGCCCGCTTCACGCTCGCCTCGCCGCTGGCCCGCCCCACTGGCTCGTTGACCGCCTTGCGGATCAGCGCAGCAAGCTCGGGGATCGCGGCAGAATAGTGCTGTCCCTCGATCTCGTGCGGGGCTACATCCAGCAACCGTTCCGCCGCACGATTGACGAGTGTGACGCGCCCCTCGATGTCGAGGCCCACCACCCCCGCGCTCACGCCGGCCAGCACGGCTTCTGTGAAACGGCGGCGCATGTCGATCTGGTGGCTGGCCTCCATGAGTTCGGAACGTTGCGCGCGCAGTTGCGAGGTCATGCGGTTGAACGCGTGGCCGAGCACGCCGACCTCGTCATCGTCCCGCTCCACCGTGACCTGGGCGCGCAGATCGCCTGCAGACACTCGCTCGGCGGCGCCGATGAGCTGTGAGATCGGCCGCACCAGGCGATTGGCCGCCCACAATCCCATCCAGATGGCGGCAAGCAGCATCAGGATCGAGACCATTCCGTACAATTCGGCGAAGATGATCTGCATGCCGGCGCGGTTCTGCTCCATGAGCTTGTACTGCGCGGAAGCCGCGGCGGTGCGCTGGTAATAGGCGAACACCGTCGGATCCACTTTCCGGAGCACCAGAAGATAGGCGTCGTTCAGCGCCTGCATGCGGATCAGCGCGCGCACCACGCCGATATGCGAGTTCGCGTCGATGACGATCTTGCCGCCGAAGGCCTGGGCGATATCCGCGGCCGACGGCGGCTTGGTGTCGGCCAGCCCCTGCTCTTTCGTGCTGCCGAGCATCGTGCCGTGCGAATCGAAGATGTAGGCAGCCTGCAGGCCGCGGTCGCGAGCCATGTCGGCAAGTTGGGCGAAAAGGAAGTCGGCTTTCACATGCCGGCTTTCGTCGAACAGGCGCGGGTCCTGTTCGATGCCGGTAGCGATGGCGATGACATCCGTGGTGATGGAGTTCTCATGCTCCTTCACATAGCGTTCGGCGACGGCGATGGAGTTCTCGATGGCGCCCTTCACGCGCGGCGCGAACCATTGCTCGATGCCGAGATTGAGCGTGAGCACCGCGAACACCGCAACGAAGATGGCGGGGATGACGGCGATCGCGCTGAACATGGCGACAAGCCTTACGTGCAGCCGCGCGCCGGCCGAGCCGGATTTGCGCTCGCTCCACAGCCGCGTGAGGCGCCAGGCGATCAAGGCACCCAGCGAAAGGACCAGCGCGAGGTTGACCAGCAGCAGCGCCAGCATGACGGAGGATGTCGGGGTGTAAGCGACGCCACCGGTGACGATGGCGTAGGTCAAGCTACCCGACGCTACGACAAGCAGCGCGACGCCGAACGCTGCCAGCGACGGGCGGGACACCGAGCGAAACATACCCAGCAGACCACCGGGCGGAGGCGCATCAATGGTGTTGGTCGTCGCCATCCAAACCTTTACGCGGCTGCCATCCAGCGTTAAGTGCCGGTCAGCATTTGGGAATAGCCGTGCAGTGTAGCGATGCCACAGGTTGTTGCAAGAATGCCGCGATGCAAAAGCGCAACTGGGTTAAAGACCTAGTCCGCCCGCAGGCCGCGCACCACCTCCAGACCGAGATCGCGAATCTTCTTGCGCAGGGTGTTCCGGTTGAGTCCCAAAAGATGCGCTGCGCGTATCTGGTTGCCCCGCGTCGCCGCCAGGCAGATGGAAATCAGCGGTCGTTCCAGCTCCTGCAGCATTCGGTCATAGACCCCGGGCGGCGGGAGCCGCTCACCATGCTCCGCGAAATATTGCGTCAGGTGATGTTCGACCGCCGCGGACAAGGACGCTGCCTGCTCCGCGTCGCCCGCCGCGCTCGTGCGCGGCGGCTCTTTCAACTCCGCCGCGATCGCCGATTCGGGAATCGTTTCGCCAGCGTGCAGCACGGCGAGCCGGCGGATGAGATTCTCCAGTTCGCGCACATTGCCTGGCCAGCGATATTGGCGAAGCAGCTGCAAGGCGCCGGCATCAAGATACTTGGGTGGCAATCCCTCTTCCTCGGACTTGCGCAGGAAGTGCCGCACGAGATCCGGGATGTCTTCCACGCGCTCGCGCAATGGCGGCAGCCGCAGCGGCACGACGTTGAGCCGGTAGTAAAGATCCTCGCGGAACAGGCCCTGCTGGATGAGCTGGCGCAACTCGCGATTGGTCGCTGCGATAATGCGCACATCCGTCTTGATTGGCGTGCGGCCGCCGACCGTCGTGTATTCGCCCTGCTGCAACACGCGCAGCAGCCGCGTCTGCGCCTCCAGCGGCATGTCGCCGATTTCGTCGAGGAACAGCGTGCCGCCTTCGGCCTGTTCGAAGCGCCCGATGCCGCGATTGGTCGCGCCGGTGAAGGCGCCGCGCTCATGGCCGAACAATTCGCTTTCGACAAGTTCCTTCGGGATCGCCGCCATGTTGACGGCGACGAACGGCCCGGCGCGGCGCCGGCCATAATCGTGCAGCGCGCGTGCGACGAGCTCCTTGCCCGTGCCGGATTCGCCCACGATCATCACGGTGAGATCGGTCTGCGTGAGCCGCGCGATGACACGATAGATCTCCTGCATCGCGGGCGAGCGGCCGATGAGTGGCAACCGTTCCTCATCGCCTTCGGCAGTCGTTTCGGTTTGGATTTGCCCCTGCGGGGTGGCCAGAGCGCGCTGCACCAGCGCCGTGAGTTCCTTAAGGTCGAAAGGCTTGGGAAGATAATCGAACGCGCCGCGTTCGGCAGCGGTGATCGCGGTGAGGATCGTGTTCTGCGCGCTCATCACAACGACCGGCAGATCCGGCCGCAGACGCTTGATGCGCGGCAGCAGGTTGAAACCGCTCTCATCCGGCAACACGACATCGGTAATGACGAGGCTGCCTTCGCCTTGCGATACCCAGCGCCAAAGGCCGGCCGCCGTCGCCGTCGTGCGCACGTCATAGCCGGCGCGGCCCAGCGCCTGGTGCAGCACCGTGCGGATCGCGGCATCGTCGTCGGCAATGAGAATGGTTCCCGCCGGCATACTCAGCCTCCGTCTTCCGCTTTGGGGAGCAACACGCGAAACACGGTTCGTCCGGCAGAAGAGTCGCACTCCACCACGCCGCCATGGTCGCCGATGATCTTCGCCACGAGCGCCAGGCCCAGCCCGCTCCCGCGCGGCTTGGTCGTCACGAACGGATCGAAGATATAGGGAAGCAGATCGGCCGGTACGCCGGAGCCGTTGTCCCGCACCGTGACTTCCAGCGGCACGCTGAGCCGCGCACCCGATGTGCCCGCGCCGACGCGCATGCCGGGGCGATATCCCGTGGTCAGCGTGATCTCGCCGCCGCTTTCGGGCACAGCGTCGCTGGCGTTGCGCACCAGGTTGAGGAAGACCTGTATCAGCTGATCCTTGTCGCCCAGCACGAACGGCAGCGACGGATCGAACACTTCGATGAAATTTACGTGCCGGGCGAAACTTGTCTGCGCCACCTGCCGCACCCGGCCCAGCACTTCGTGGATGTTCACCGGCATGCGCGTGAAGGCACGGCGATCGCCGAACGACTCCATGCGGTCGATCAGCTCGCGGATGCGATCGGTCTCGTCGCAAATAAGCTGCGTCAAGCTGCGATCCGCCGGCTGCACCGCCTCTTCCAGCAATTGGGCTGCGCCGCGGATACCCGCCAGCGGATTCTTGATTTCATGCGCCAGTACCGCCGCCATGCCGTGCAACGAACGCACCGCTCCGCGATGCAGGAGCTGCCGGTCGAGACGCTGGGCAAGGCTTCTTTCATGCAGCGTGACGACAACATTGCCGTCCCCATCGCCAGCCGGTGTGACGACGACATCGGCGGTGCGCTCGCCTCCCTTGGGTGTTGCCAGATCGACGTCGCGTTCGCCAACGGAAGCGTCACGCTCCTGCGCCTGGGCGATGAGTTGGAGAATCGGGCTGCCGAACGGCACGAGTTCGTCGAGGCGCTGTCGTGTGATGAGCCCGGCGCCGACGGCAAAGAACTGCTCGGCCGCCGGATTGACAGCCAACACGCGCAGGTCCTGCCCGACCAGAAGGACCGGCATGGGCAGAACGGCGAAGATCTGGCTGATGCCAGGCCGTTCCAGCTCAGTTACTGCCCGATTCGCGCTCAAATTTGCCTATAAATTGGGCACAATTGCCTGTGGCCTACATTCTAGGCATTGAAGAGCAGTTGGAGCAAGGCTCTCGGAGTGAGGCGCGTTGACCCTGCCCGACGAGCCAAGCAGTTTGGCGCGATGCTTCGTATCGCTCTTCTGATTGTTGCTGCGGGCGCCGGAACCCGCGCCGGCGGCATCATTCCCAAGCAGTATCAGAAGCTAAGCGGCATTCCGGTGCTGCGACGCTCAGTCAAGGCGTTCGCCGGCTTTCCCGGCATCGAACATGTCCAGATCATCGTCGGGCCCGAACACGAAGAACTGTATCGGGAATCGGTTGAAGGGCTCGATCTGCTCACACCCGTAGCCGGCGGCGATACACGCCGCCATTCGGTGTTTCACGGGCTGCATGCATTGTCGGTGCATCGCCCCGATGCAGTGCTCATCCATGACGCTGCCCGCCCATTGGCGTCTCGAGCCTTGATCGCACGCGTGATCTCGGCGCTGGAGAATGGTGCGGAAGCTGCGATACCGCTTCTTCCGGTCGCCGACACCTTGAAAGCAGAAAGCGGCGGTCACTGGAAAACAGTTCCGCGCGAGGGCTTGCTGCGCGCGCAGACACCGCAAGGCTTCCGCTTCGATGCGATATTCGCGGCGCATCGCGAATTCGCGAGCCGGGATGTGACGGATGACATGGCGATGGCGGAACTGGCGGGACTGAAGATCGTTGCCGTCCCTGGCGAAGAGGGAAACCTGAAAATCACGACGCAGGATGACATGATGTTTGCCGAACGCCTTTTGTCCGGCGCATCGGAATACCGCACCGGCATGGGCTTCGACGCCCACCGCTTCGTTGCGGGCGATCACGTCTGGCTGTGCGGCATAAGGATTGCGCACGACAAGACTCTCGAAGGCCATTCCGACGCCGATGCGGGCCTGCACGCGTTGACCGACGCCATCCTCGGTGCGATCGGCGCGGGCGACATCGGGCAGCACTTCCCGCCCTCCGATCCCAAATGGCGCGGCGCGAACTCGGCCCAATTCCTTGAGTACGCGATGGCCTTGATGCGCAGCCGGGGCGGAACGCTGGCAAATGCGGATGTCACGCTGATCTGCGAGCTCCCCAAGATCGGACCGCACCGCGAGGCCATGCGCGAGCGCATCGCCGAAATAGCACGATCGGATGTTTCGCGCATAAGCGTGAAGGCGACCACGACCGAAGGCATGGGCTTTACCGGCCGCGGCGAAGGCCTTGCGGCCCAGGCGATCGTTTCGGTCATGATGGCGCCATGAGCGAAGAGCGGACACTTCGCATCGCAACCTATATCGCCACCGTGCTCGGCGTCGGGCGCAGCCCCGCAGCGCCGGGAACGGCGGGAAGCGTCGTCGCGCTCCCATTTGCGTGGCTTATCGCTACCTTTGGCGGCCGCTTTGCACTGATGCTCGCGGTCATCCTTGTGCTGGGCCTCGGAGCCTGGGCTTGCGAGATCTATGCGCGCGCCAATGGGCGGGAAGACCCTTCGGAATGCGTGATCGACGAGGTGGCCGGGCAATGGATCATCTGCGCGTTCGCGCCGCTTTCCATCGCCGCATATTTCGTTGCTTTCATCCTGTTCCGCGTCTTCGACATCGTCAAACCCTGGCCGGTCAGGCTGGTCGAACGGCGCGTTCCGGGCGGCCTGGGCATCATGGCGGATGACGTTGTGGCGGCGCTGATGGGCAGTATCATCATGGTCCTGCTGGGCCATCTGGGAGTTTTCTGATGTTCTCGCCGCCGCTAATTCGCCTGGCAGAAATGGTTCTCATGCAGGCGCGCGAACAGAAACTGCGCATGGCAACCGCAGAGAGTTGCACGGGCGGATTGATCGCAGGCCTGCTGACGGAGATTCCCGGTTCGTCGGATGTGTTCGACCGTGGCTTCGTCACCTATTCCAACCGCGCCAAGCAGGACATGTTGAACGTTCCGGGCGATCTGATCGCCGACATGGGCGCGGTCTCGGAACCTGTGGCGCGCATGATGGCGGAAGGTGCGGTCGAAAATTCCAACGCGCATGTGGCGGTGGCGGTAACAGGCGTGGCGGGGCCCGGCGGCGGCACGCCGCTGAAGCCTGTCGGCCTTGTTCACATCGCCGCCTGCCGCGAGCGCCGCACCATTCTTCACGAAGCGCACCGCTTTGGAGACATCGGCCGCAGCGAAATCCGCATGAAGACGGTCGAAGCCGCGCTGGAACTACTGCAGCGACTTCTCTGAAAGGTTCCGGGCGCGTTCTTCGAATGCGCGTGTCATCTGCGTGACGACAAGCCCGAAGGCCGCGCCGGCGACCGCTTCCAGCATCCTGCTCTTGAAAGCGAAGCGGATCGAGAAATCGACGCGGCAGCCCTCGCTTTCCGGCGTGAAGCGCCAATGATTTTCAAGCTCGCGAAAGACGCCCTCGACCTGTGTGACGTCGACGGTACGTGCCTTGGGATCGAGCACAACGCGGCTTTTGTATCGCTCGCGCAGCGCACGGAAGCCCACCACTGTTTCGGCCGTCAGCACTTCGCCCTCGCCAAAGGGCTCGCGTTTGAGAACCCGCAGGCTCACCGTCCATGGCACGAATTCCGGATAGCGCTCCACATCCGCGACGATCGCATACATGCGATCGGCGGAATACGGAACTATCCGGGACTCGGAGTGTGAGGTCATCAATCGTGTGATTCAGAACCGGCCGGATTGATAATCCTGTATTGCCCGGCGGATTTCATCCTGCGTGTTCATCACGAAGGGGCCGTATTTGGCGATCGGCTCGCGCAGCGGCTTGCCGGCGATGACAAGAAAGCGGGCGCCCTGTCCCGCGGCTTCAACATGAAGCCTGTCGCCAGGCGATAGTATACCAAGCTGGCCCTTGCGCACGGTTTCGCTCCCGACCGCCGCGTCCCCTTCGAACACATAAATGAAACCGTTGTGGCCGGCCGGCACGGGCACATCCACCGCTCCGTTGGCCGCCAGCGTCACGTCTGCGAAGAACGGATCGATGTCGCGCTCAGGCCCGGCCCCCGTCACCCCGTTCCACTCGCCTGCGATGAGCTTGGCGCTATTGCCACGGGCGAGGTCGACGACGGGAATATCGCTGGCGGGAATGTCGGCATACCACGGCTCGCGCATCTTCTCCTTTGCGGGAAGTTTCAGCCAGAGCTGGAAGCCGAAAAGCTGGCCGTTGGTCTGAGCCGGCATTTCGCTGTGCGCGACGCCGCGGCCGGCGGTCATCCATTGCACGCCGCCATCGGTGACGATGCCTTTGCCGCCGTGATTGTCGAGATGGGCGATTGAGCCCTTGATCATGTAGCTGACCGTCTCGAATCCGCGGTGCGGATGCTCCGGGAATCCGGCAACGTAATCGTTCGGATTGTCGGACCGGAACGTGTCCAGCATCAGGATGGGATCGAGGTCAGGTAGCTGCGGCGTGCCGACGAGGCGGATCAGCTTCACACCGGCGCCGTCCTGCGTCGGCATGCCAGATGAGCGGTGGATCACACGGCGATCGGTGACCCTGGCTTCAGTGCTTGTGGACATGAGGAACTCCAATATCGGGTTCCCCCATATATGGGGATTGCGTCAAGGGGCCTTGGCCGCCCGATTGGCCTGCATTTGGGCGAAATCGGCATCCGCATGATAGGACGAGCGCGTCAGCGGCGAGGCGCTCACCATCAGGAAGCCCTTGGCCTTCGCGATGGCTTCCAGCCCCTTGAACTCCTCCGGCGACCAGAAGCGTTCGAGTTTCGCGTGCTTCTTTGTGGGCTGCAGATACTGGCCGATGGTGAGGAAATCGACATGGGCCGCGCGCAGGTCGTCCATCACCTGCATGATCTCTTCGCGGCTTTCGCCCAAGCCGACCATGAGGCCAGACTTCGTGAAGCCCGTCGGCACCAGTTCCTTCGCCCGCTCCAGCAATCGCAACGACGCGAAATAGCGCGCGCCGGGACGCACAGTGAGATAGAGCCGCGGCACGGTTTCCAGGTTGTGGTTGAACACATCCGGCCGCGCCGCCATCACCACATCCAGCGCGCCATCCTTGCGCAGGAAATCCGGCGTCAGCACTTCGATGGTCGTGCCCGGCGATTGCGCGCGGATCGCATTGATCGTCTGCGCGAAGTGCTCCGCGCCGCCGTCCGCCAGGTCGTCGCGATCCACCGACGTGATGACGACATGCTTGAGGCCGAGTTTCGCGACAGCCTTGGCGACGTTCGCCGGCTCGTCGGCGTCCAATGCGTTCGGCAGTCCTGTCTTCACATTGCAGAAGGCGCAAGCGCGCGTGCAGGTGTCTCCCATGATCATCATGGTGGCGTGGCGGTGGGTCCAGCACTCGCCGATGTTCGGGCAGCCCGCCTCCTCGCATACCGTTTTCAGGTTGTGCTCACGGACGATGGATTTGGTAACGGCGTATTCCCTGGACACGGGCGCCTTCACCCGAATCCACTCGGGTTTCCGCAGCGTCGGCGTGTCCGGCCGGTGTGCCTTTTCCGGATGGCGGAGCTGGGTTTTGTCGATGACCACGGTCATAGCCGACATATAGGACGCTTCCTGCCGGGAAACCACCCACGCTTGACCCCGCCCAAGATAGGGCCAAGCATTGCGCCATGACCCACGCAAACGAAACGAACATGCTGGCCGACCGGCTGATGCGCGCGATCGAAACCGGCAATCTCGACGCCATCCGTGAATGCTACACCCCGGACGCCCGCGTCTGGCACAATTTCGACGGCGTCGCGCAAACGGTCGACGAGAATC
>DATIVW010000248.1:0-5568 GCA_035465595.1 Rhizomicrobium sp.
GGTGAAGCAGGCGCTGAAGGATGCCGGCGTTTCGGCGAACCAGATCGACGAAGTCATTCTCGTCGGCGGCATGACCCGCATGCCCAAGGTTCAGGAAGCGGTGAAGCAGCTCTTCGGCAAGGAGCCGCACAAGGGCGTGAATCCCGATGAAGTCGTCGCCATCGGCGCGGCCATCCAGGCGGGCGTGCTCAAGGGCGAAGTGAAGGACGTGCTGCTGCTCGACGTGACCCCGTTGAGCCTCGGCATCGAGACGCTGGGCGGCGTGTTCACGCGCCTCATCGAGCGCAACACCACGATCCCGACGAAGAAGGGCCAAACCTTCTCGACCGCCGAAGACAACCAGACGGCCGTCACCATCCGCGTGTTCCAGGGCGAACGCGAAATGGCGGCGGACAACAAGATGCTGGGCCAGTTCGACCTCGTCGGCCTGCCGCCCGCGCCGCGCGGCGTGCCGCAGGTGGAAGTCACCTTCGACATCGACGCCAACGGCATCGTCAGCGTCACAGCGAAGGACAAGGCCACCGGCAAGGAGCAGCAGATCCGCATCCAGGCCTCGGGCGGCCTCTCGGAAGCCGACATCAACAAGATGGTGAAAGACGCCGAAGCCCACGCGGCAGAGGACAAGAAGCGCAAGGAAAACGCCGAGGCCAAGAACCACGGCGACTCGCTGGTGCATTCGACCGAGAAGGCCTTGAGCGAACACGGCTCGAAGATCGATGCGGCCGACCGCACCAACATCGAGAACGCCATCGCGGCGCTGAAGGAAGCCTTGAAGTCGGACGATGCGGACGACATCAAGACCAAGACCGAAGCGCTGGCGCAGGCTTCGATGAAACTCGGCGAGGCTATGTACAAGGCGCAGCAGGCGGAAGCGGGCGCGGCGCCCGGAGCCGAAGGCGGCGAGCAGCCCAAGGACGACAATGTCGTGGACGCGGAATTCTCCGAGGTCGACGACGACAAGAAGGGCGCAGCGTAAGCGGCGCTTGTCGGTCCCGGGGGGCATGAACCGATGTTCAAGGTCTTGAAGTCATGATGAAAGGCCCGCATCTCCTCTGATGGAGATGCGGGCCTGCCGTTATAAGGTGGTTGGCGTAGTCGATGGAAAAGCGGTGTTATTACGAAGTTCTGGGTGTCGAGAAGACGGCCTCCATCGAGGCCATCAAGGGCGCCTATCGCAAGGCCGCGAAGGAACACCATCCCGACCGCAACCACGGCGATTCCACCGCTGAAGTCCGGTTCAAGGAAGTCAGCGAAGCCTATGAAGTCCTGAAGGACGAGCAGAAGCGTGCGGCTTACGACCGCTTCGGCCATGCCGCCTTCGAGCACGGCATGGGCGGCGGCGGCGGGCGCGGCAACCCGTTCGATTTCGCGTCCAGCTTCACAGACATCTTCGACGATCTGTTCGGCGAATTCACCGGCGGCCGCAAGGCGCGGCGCCAGAACCGCGGACAGGATCTGCGCTTCAATCTCGAAATCTCTCTTGAAGAATCCTTCAAGGGCCGCAACGCACAGATCAAGGTGCCGAGCGCGGTCGCCTGCGAAGGCTGTGGTGGCACCGGCGCCGAAGCCGGCCACAAGGCCGAGCAATGTCCCACCTGTTCGGGCATCGGCAAGGTGCGCGCGCAGCAGGGCTTCTTCACCATCGAGCGCACCTGCCCCGCCTGCCGCGGGAATGGCCGCATCATCAAGCATCCCTGCAAGACCTGCCAGGGCGCAGGCCTGGTGCAGAAGGAACGCACCTTGTCCGTCGACATTCCCGCGGGCGTGGAAGAAGGAACGCGCATCCGCCTTGCCGGCGAGGGCCAGGCAGGCATGAATGGCGGCGCGCCGGGCGATCTCTACATCTTCATCTCGGTCGCGCCGCACGAGATCTTCCAGCGCGACGGACATGACCTTTATTGCCGCGCGCCGGTTTCCTTCGTCACCGCATCGCTGGGCGGCGCGATCGAAGTGCCCACGCTGGACGGCGGCCGCACCAAGGTCTCCATCCCGGAAGGCACGCAATCGGGCCGCCAGTTCCGCGTACGCGGCAAGGGCATGCCGGTGCTGCGCGGCGGCGGCATGAGCGGCGATCTCTATGTGGAGCTCACGGTCGAGACACCCGTGAAGCTGAGCAAGAAGCAGAAAGAGCTGCTCAAGCAGTTCGAGGCCGAGTGTGCGCCGGGATGCCAGCCTGAATCCGAAGGCTTCTTCGCCAAGGTGAAGGAGTTCTGGAAAGGCGAAGCCTAGGCTTCGCCCTATCCGAACGCCTTGTTGAAGTCCGGACAGTCGCCTGCGGTCGCGAAGATCGCGTCATATTTTCCGTCATCGAGCAGCATCTTCACCGCACGCAGCGCATAACCATATGCCGCGCGCCCGGTAAGCGCGCCGATCGTGAGCCGGCGCACGCCGAGCGTTTTCAATGCCGACACATCGGGCGCAGCCTTGGTCGCCAGAATGTTCACGGGCAGCTCCGTGGCCGCGACGACTTCGCGAATCTGCGCCGGATCGGTCATGAAGGCAGCGAAGATGCCGTCGGCACCGGCTTGCGTGTAGAGCTTCGCACGGTGAACCATCTCGCCAAGCTTCTTGTCGTCCGGCACGAGATTTTTCAGATACACGTCGGCGCGCGCATTGATGAAAATGTCAGCGCCCCTGGCCTTGGCAGCCGACTTGATCGCCTTGATCTTGGCGACCAGGAGGTCAGGCGGTTCGGTACTGTCCTCGATATTGATTCCGGCGACGCCGATATCGATCAGCTGCAGGCAATGATCCGCGACCTTAGCCGGATCGGACGAATACCCCGCCTCGCTGTCCACGGTGACCGGCACGGTCACCACGCGCAGCACCTCGCGGGTCGCGGCGATTGCGACCTCCCGCGACATGCCTTCCCCGTCCGCGTAGCCGTTCGACCAGGCAACGGCAGCGCTGGACGTGGCCACGGCCTTCGCGCCGGCGTCCTGGACCAGGCGGGCGCTGGCCGCGTCCCAGGCGTTGGGCAGGACCAAGATCTTGCCTTTTGCATGTGCGTCGCGAAATTGTGCGACCCGATCCTTCTGGGAAGCCATTGTTTTGCCGTCCTTTGAGAACAAATGGTCGTTTCGGGAATTGAGTCCGCATAGATTCCGCCTGCCCCCGCCCGGGGGTCAATTGCCTGAATCGAATAGCTGAAATGCATCGGGGATTTTGATAGGAAGGCGTATGCCCTCAAACACCGCCGCCGAACACCTCCATTTCCTCAAGGGTCTGCTCGCCCGCCCCAAGAATGTCGGGGCCATAGCGCCGTCTTCGCCCGCGCTGAGCCAGGCGATCGCGCGGCAAGTCGATCCGGCCGTCGAAGGGCCGGTACTGGAACTGGGACCGGGAACCGGCGTGGTGACCCAAGCCCTGATCGAGCGCGGCATCGCGCCGGAGCGCATCACCGCCATCGAATATGATCCGGATTTCGCGAAGATGGTGGCCCACCGCTTTCCCAAAGTGCACGTCGTGCGGGGCGATGCCTTCGATCTGAAGAAGACTCTGGGCAATGGAAACGGCGAAAGCTTTGCCGCCATCGTTTCCGGACTGCCGCTGCTCAATCACCCGATCGAGCGCCGCCGTGCGCTGATCGAAGGCGCTCTGGCAAAGCTCAAGCCCGGCGCGCCTTACGTGCAATTCTCTTATGGCTTCGAGCCGCCAATATCCGCGCCCGCCGGCTCCACGGTGCGTAGAGCTGCCCTGGTGCTGATGAACCTGCCGCCCGCGCGCGTGTGGGTCTATCGCAAGACTGTCTGAACGGTCTGCAAGAACAAAAAAAGCCCGCGATCGCTCGCGGGCTTTTCGATTCGTGTGGCCGGAAATTACTCGGCGGCTTCGGCCAGGATCGGCGCGGCTTCAAGAACATCCTTGCCGACATGGGCTTCGAACTTCTTGAAGTTCTCGCGGAACATCGAGACCAGCTTCCTGGCCTGTGCGTCGTAAGCAGCCTTGTCGGCCCAAGTGTCGCGCGGGTTCAGGATCGCGGTGTCGACGCCGTGGACCGCAACCGGGACGCGGAACTTGAAGTGCGGGTCGATCCGCATCTCGACATTCGCCAGCGAGCCGTCGAGCGCGGCATTGAGCAGGGCGCGCGTCGCCTTGATCGGCATGCGCGAGCCGGTGCCGAACTGCCCGCCTGTCCAGCCGGTGTTCACCAGCCAACAATCGGCGTCGTGCAGGCCGATGAGGTCGCGCAGCAGGTTGCCGTATTCTGAAGGGTGGCGCGGCATGAAAGGGGCGCCAAAGCAGGTCGAGAACGTCGGCTGCGGCTCCTTGCCGAGGCCCTTTTCCGTGCCTGCCACTTTCGCGGTGAAGCCGGACAGGAAGTGATACATCGCCTGCGAGGCCGTCAGCTTGGCGATCGGCGGCAACACGCCAAAGGCGTCCGCGGTCAGCATGATGACGTTCTTGGGATGACCCGCGCGGCCGGTTTCGCTGGCGTTCGGGATCATGTCGATCGGGTAGGCGGCGCGGGTATTTTCCGCGTGCTGGTCGCTGTCGAGGTCGAGCTCGCGCGAATTCGGATCCATGACCACATTCTCGAGCACGGTGCCGAAACGCTCCGTGGTCGAGAAGATTTCGGGCTCGGCCTCGCGCGAGAGGCGGATCACCTTCGCATAGCAGCCGCCTTCGATGTTGAAGACGCCGTGCTCGCTCCAGCCATGCTCATCATCGCCGATCAGCGTGCGTGAGGCGTCGGCGGACAACGTGGTCTTGCCGGTGCCGGACAAGCCGAAGAAGATCGCGGCGCTGCCATCCTTGCCCACATTCGCCGAGCAATGCATCGACATCACGCGTTTTGTCGGCAGCAGATAGTTCATGATGGTGAAGACGGATTTCTTGATTTCGCCGGCATAGGATGTGCCGCCGATGACAATCACCTTTTTGGCGAAGTTGACCGCGATCACCGTCTTGCTCGCGCAGCCGTGCTTGCTGGGATCGGCCTCGAAGCTCGGGAGGTCGACGATCGTGAATTCCGGATTGAAGCCGCCGTGCTGGTCTGCCGTCGGACGGATCAGGAGCTGGTGCACGAAGAGAGAGTGCCATGCATATTCGGTCACGACGCGCACCGGCAGCCGGTGGGAAAGGTCGGCGCCGCCGAAGAGGTCCTTCGCGTAGAGTTCCTTGCCTTCCGCGAACTTCATCATGTCGGCGTAGAGCGCATCGAAATGCGCCGGCGTCATCGACTTGTTGTTGTCCCACCACACCTGGCTCTCGGTCGAAGCGTCGCGCACGACGAACTTGTCCGTCGCCGAACGGCCGGTGTGCTGGCCCGTGAGAACGACAAACGGACCGTTCTTGGCGACATGGCCTTCGCCCTTGCGGATCGCATGTTCGTAAAGCTCCGGAACGGTCAGATTCCAGTTCACGGCCTTCAGATTGCGAAAGCCCTGTTTTTCCAGGCCAAAGGCCTGTGCGTCAGCCATTGCATACCCCGTGGGAACGGCAGCCCTGAGCGCTGCTCTTAGTTGATTTTGCAGGCCAAAATAGCCTTGGCCCCTCCCGGCTTCAACGAAACTCGGGAATTTGGTTTCACCGCGCCTCTATAGTCCCAAGCCTTTGAAAAGTATA
>DATIVW010000249.1:0-6675 GCA_035465595.1 Rhizomicrobium sp.
CGGCGAGATGTCGAAGCCTTCGACAATGGGCCGGTGGGCGCGATACCAGACGGCGGCCGGCCCAGGCGAGCGGAAATTGCCGCGGGCCGGCCGGGATTCCACGCCGGTGAGAAAGGGCGTGCCCATCAGGCGCATGTCGTCCGGCGTCGTGCAGTCTTCGGGCCGCGGCGCATCGAGCGGCTTTTCGCGTGCTGTCTCAGGCAGCGGCGCTTCGCTCATGCGAATCTTGAGCACGCTGGCGCGCAGGCATTCCTTGCCGTCGGCGAAGAGGCTGACGCTGCAGAGCTGGATCTTCGCGCCTTCGCGCACGATCTCGGCCTTGTAGGTGAGCGGCGCAACCGGCACCGGCTTGAGCAGATCCACCGTCACGCGCGCGATACGCATCGGCACGCGCGTCGCGATGTTCTCCGCCGCCCACACGACGAGCGAGGATGCGGCGCCGCCATGCTGCATCGTCTTGTCCCACGGACCGCCGGCGAAAGGGCTTACTGCGATATTCGGTCCGTCGATACGAAACAGCGATTCCATCAGGCGCTCTTGGTGAAGTCCTCGAGATCGGCGTGCAGCCGGTCCATGTGCGTGAACATCAATCCATGTGGCGCGCCTTCGTAAACCTTCAACTGCGCATGGGGGATAAGCGCTGCGGTGCGTTGTCCCGTCAGCGGCAGAGGTGCCGAAGCGTCCGCCGTGCCTTGCACGATCAGAGTTGGAACCTTGACGGCGCGGCAGTCGTCGCGGAAATCATTGTCGGTGATCGCCTCGTTGCATGCGATGGCGACGTGGACGGGTATGCGCGCCATCATGCTCATGCCCCAGTCGATCAGGGCTTGCGAAGTCTGCGGCACGAAGAAGGGCCGCGAATTGTCCACGAGCCATTTTGGGAAATCCCGGCGCCATTCAGTCCGCATCGCCTCGAACATCGCAGGATCGAGGCCTTCCGGATTGTCCGCGCGTCTGGTGATGCAGGGTGTCGTCGGCGCGATGAGTGCGATCCTCGACACGCGCGATGCGCCGTGCCGCGACAGGTATCGCACGATCTCGTTGCAGCCCATCGAGTGGCCGATCAGCGTGGCGCCCTTGACGTTGTGCGTCTCCAGAACTGCCGCGACGTCGTCCGCCAGCGTGTCGATGCGATAATCGGCAGGCTGGTCAGAGCGTCCGTGTCCGCGCCGGTCGAAGGCGATCACGCGATAGCCGCGCTCCACAAAATGCGCGTGCTGGTAGTGCCAGATGTCGTTCGTCACCGCCCAGCTGTGCAGGAACACGAGCGTGCGGCCTTCGCCCCAATCCTTCGAGAAGAGTTCCGCGCCGTCCCTGGTCTTCACTTTCGTCATGGTTTTGGTCCTTGTGGGGGTTTCTCCGTGCGCCGGCGGAATGTTGGCGGCGGCGGCAAGCGCGGCCGCGGTCTGCATGAGCGTCCTGCGGTTCATGGCGATCACTGCGGGAAGTCGATGAACTGGTAGTCCGCGCGGATGCGCCCATCGTCGGCCAGCACGAGGAACTCAAAGCCGGTGGCGAGGATCTCCTCGCTGTCCCTGCGCAGCATGTGCCAGTTGAAGCGGACGACGTTGTGATGCGATTGCGCGTTGCCGGCGTGCCGGAAGATGTTCTGCCCCGGCGCGATGGAGCGTTCGTAGGATCGTGTTACGCGATCTTCCAGCGCGGCATAGCCATGGCAGGTGTGCGACTTCGCGTAATGCAGACCGTCGGATGTCCACAGCGAAACGATTTCCAGCCGCCGCTTGTCCGTGTCCGGCTCGTTCCAGACCGAAACATAGCGACCCACGATCCTGTTGATGTCCATGTCTCTCTCCCGTGTTGGAGAGAAGATGGTCGCGGCTGTGGCGGGAAACGATTACGCGGGAGGTAAGAAAATGCGTTACGCGGAAAGTTTTTGCACCAGCGCGCGCGTCGCCTCGTCGGCGGGAAAGAAGGATTCAATGGCAAGCTCGCTCAACGTCACGTCCACGGGCGAGCCGAACATCATGGTCGTGGTGAAGAACGACAAGAGGCCGGCCCTGATCCGGACCTTGAACGGAATCACGATCGCATCACCCGGCGCGACATGGGCGGGGGCCGGCGGCGCGGGCCAGGACAGCACTTCCTTCTGCAACGCGATCAGCTTCGGATCGGCGGTCAGTTCGATGCGCTGGCGCAGTTGATGCAGCAGATGCGCGCGCCACTCGCCCAGATTCTCGATGCGCGGCGCAACGCCTTTCGGATGCAGGCTCAACCGCATCGCATTCACCGGCGGCTTCAGCAATTCCTCCGCCACGCCTTCGTAAAGCTCCTGCAAGGCGCGGTTGCTCGCGACCACGTTCCAGTGCCGGTCGAGCGCGAAGCAGGGATAGGGCTTGTGGCCCTCGATGACCGCGTCGATGGCGGCGCGCGCCGGCGCCAGGGCCGGATCGTCCAGGGCGCGTTCGGCAAAGATCGGCGCATAACCCGCGGCGACCAGCAGCACGTTACGCTCGCGCATGGGAACTTCGAGCTGCTCGGCCAGATGCAGGATCATCTCGCGGCTGGGCTGCGAGCGTCCCGTCTCCAGGAAGCTCAGATGTCGCGCGGAAATCTGCGCATCACCGGCAAGGTCGAGCTGGCTCAAATGGCGGCGCTGACGCCATTGGCGCAGCTGGCTTCCCACGGGCTGAACGGTCATGTCCGGGAAGATAAGACCGGGGCATCGTCAATTCCATTACCTGCGAAGTAAGGGCGACTAGCGACCCTTGAACACCGGCTGGCGCTTCTGGACGAAGGCGAGCATGCCTTCCTTCGCATCCTCGCTGCGGATCAGCGGCAGGAGCTGCAGATAGACGTGATGCACATGCTCCCCGAACGGCTCGGAAAGCCCCATCCGCATCATGCGCTTGGCGGCCTGCACCGCGAGTGGCGCATTGGCCGCGATTTCGGAGGCCAGCGCGCGGGCTTCCTTCATCAGGTCTGCGTCGGGAACCACTTTCGTCACCAGCCCGAGTTCCAGCGACTGCTCTGGCGACAGCGTGCGTCCGGTGAAGATGATCTCCGCCGCTTTCTGCCAGCCGAGAAGCCGCGGCAGAAGCCACGTGCCGCCGGATTCGGGAAGGATGCCGCGCTTGCAGAACGAGAGCGCGAGCTTCGCCGACTGCGCCATGATGCGAATATCGCAGCCGACGGCGGTGTCCGCGCCGTAACCGGCCGCGCCGCCATTGATGGCACAGATGATCGGCGTGTTGATGTCGTGCAGGACCGTCGGCGGCGCGGAGCGCAGGTCGATGTCGGTCGCGCTGACGCCGCTTTCGCCCACCGTCTGCTGTCCGGATGTCTGCAGTTTGAGATCGAGCCCGGCGCAGAACGCGCGACCCTTGCCGGTGAGGATGATGCAGCGAACTTCGGGATCGCGATCGGCTTCCAGCAGATAGTCGGAGAGCGCGCGCAGCATGGGCCCGGAGATCGTGTTCATGCGGTCCGGCGCGTTCAGCGTGATCGTGGCGATATGCTCCGACACGTCATAGAGAACTTCATCGGTGACGATGCGTTCGGGCTTGTTCATGGCGTCTCTCCCGTGGCTTTGGGAAAGACTAGGCCTGAAACTCCGCGCTGACGAGATTTACGCTACGGAGGCCGCTATGTCGGCGGCGGAGCATGCATGTAGGATTGCACCAGGGATCCCGCGATCAGCCGCCACCCATCCACAAGCACGAAGAAGATGAGCTTGAAGGGCAGCGATATCACCGTCGGCGGCAGAATCATCATGCCCATGGACATCAGGATTGAGGCCACCGCCATGTCGATGATGAGGAACGGCACGAAGATCAGGAATCCTATCTCGAAGGCGCGCTTGAGTTCCGAGAGCATGAAGGCGGGCGCCAGCGTGGTGATCTCCACCTGCATGGGATCCTTCGGCATGGGCGCCTTGCGCATGTCGAGGAAGAGCTTGAGGTCGGCGTCGCGCACATGGCCGAGCATGAACTTCTTCACCGGCACGGCAGCCTTGGTGAGCGCATCCTCGGTGGTCATGGTTCCGGCCATCAGCGGCTGCACGCCGGCCTGATAGGCCTCGTGCAAGGTCGGCCCCATCACGAACAGGGTGAGGAACAGCGACAGCGAAACGATCACCGCATTGGGCGGCGAGGTCTGCACGCCGATGGCGGTGCGCAGTAGCGACAGCACCACGACGATGCGCACGAAGCTCGTCATCATGATGAGGATGGACGGCGCCAGGCTCAGGATGGTGATGAGCGCGATGATCTGGACCATGCGGTCCGTGAACATGCCGCCGGAAAGGTCGACCGACAGCGCGGAAGAGGCCGCGCCGGCCGCAGCCGCGGGCGCCGCTGCGAAGGCGACGCCGGGAACAAGCAGAAGCAGTGCCGCGACGGCGAAGCCGAGAAGGCGCCTGTTCATGCCGCGCTCTCCGCGATGGTCATGGATTCAGAATGTGGTTGCGCGAGCTGCGTGGGAATTCCGTTTTCAACCACGCTGGTGCCGTTGGGCCCGATGACAAGAAGGTGCTCGATGCCGTCGCGGCGAAGCAGAAAGGCCTTGTGGCGTGCGTCGATCATCAGCGTTTCGACGACGGCCAATCTCTTCTGGGCACTGCCCGGCATGAAGCCCGACACGCCGTAGCGCCGCGCCATCAGCCACGCGCCGCCGAGAAGCCCGCCGACAAGAAGCAGTGAGGCGAAATATCGTCCGAGATCGAGAACATCCATGGCGCGCATTCAAAGCGCGGTAACCTTAAGCGCCAGTTAAGAGCGGGAAGAAACTGCCGGGCAGAAACATCCGCGTCGTTAAGCGGCGCTTAATCGTTCGGGCGCAATCTCGTGATCCTTAAGGCTAATCATTCGTAAACGAGGGGCTCATGCAGATTGCCGATATCCCGCTGCTGGGAATGTTGCGCGAGCGCATGTCGTGGCTCAACGCCCGCCAGGACACGCTTTCGCAGAATGTCGCGAATGCGGACTCGCCGGGCTATCTCGCGCGCGACCTGAAGCCGATGAACTTCGAGGACATGATGAAGCAGGTGAACGGCGGCGACCAGTCGTCCGGTCTGCTCACCACCGATCCGCATCACATCGGCATCACCGCGTCGCAGTCCACCACCTTCGCTGGCGAAGATTCGCCGGACACCGAAGCCAGCGTCTCCGGCAACACGGTCTCGCTCGAAGCGGAGATGATCAAGGTCTCCGATACCCAGGCGCAATTCGCCGCCGCCACCAATCTTTATTCCAAGGCCATCTCGATGATGCGCACCGCCATCGGGAGCCCGTGAGGAGTGAACTGACATGGATCTGAACGCTTCGATGGTGATAGCCGCTTCGGGCATGCGCGCGCAGTCCAACCGCATGCGCATCATCGCCGAAAACATCGCCAACGCGAACTCCACGGCCGCGACGCCGGCAGCCGATCCCTATCGCCGCAAGATCGCGACCGTGAAATCGGATTTCGATCGGGATCTGGGCGCCACGCTGGTGCAGCCCGGCAAGCCGATCGAAGACAGCAGCGCGTTCCGCTCGCAATACGATCCCGGCAATCCGGCGGCCGACAAGCAGGGCTATGTGAAGCTTCCGAACGTCAATCCGCTCATCGAAGTGATGGACATGAAGGAAGCCCAGCGCTCCTACGAAGCCGACCTCAATGTGATGGAAGCGACGAAGTCCATGCTCGCGCGCACCGTCGACCTGTTGAAGAAATAAGGAGCTAGACGATGGTTGCCCCTCTCGCAGGCGTCGCCGCCTACCAGGCGACGGCAAAACTCGGCGGTACCGCGCAAGCGGGCGCTGCAGGTTCCAGCTTCGGCGATTTCCTCTCCGGAGCCATGAAAGATGCCATCGGCTCGATGAAGCAGGGCGAACAGGCCGCCGTGCAGCAGGCGGCGGGCAAGGGCGACATCGTCAGCGTCGTCAACGCCGTCAACCAGGCCGAGCTCACTCTGGATACCGTCGTCGCCGTCCGCGACAAGGTCATCCAGGCCTATCAGTCCATCATGCAGATGCCGATCTAAGCGAAGGACCTTTCATGACATCCGCCGATTCCATCGACTTCGCCCGCGAAAGCATCTGGGTTCTTCTTGAAATTGCGGCGCCGGCCATGCTGGCCGCGCTCGCCGTCGGACTTGTGGTGGGCCTGCTGCAGGCGCTCACGCAGATCCAGGAACAGACGCTGGTCTTCGTGCCCAAGATCATTGCGATCTTCCTGGTGCTGCTGATCACGCTCCCATTTGCCGGTTCGGCGATGAATTCCTTCATGACGGACGTGGCCGCGAAGATCGCGGCCTATTAGCGGGCCGTCGTGACCGTCCACATCAACGACATATCCGGCCAGGTCCTTCTCTACTTCCTGGTTTTCGCGCGCGTCGGCAGCATGGTCATGCTCTTGCCGGCCATCGGAGATGCGGGCGTGCCGTCGCGCGTGCGCCTTGCGCTGGCGCTTGCCATCTCCTTCGCGATGGCGCCGGCCCTTGCCGGCACCTATCCGCACATGACCTCCAACTCGCCCGCAGCGCTCGGTGTTGTGCTGGTGCAGGAGATCACCGCCGGCGTTCTGGTGGGCGGCATGGCGCGGCTCATCATGGCCGCACTGTCGGTCGCCGGCCAACTCATCGCCACGCAGACCGGCCTTGCCTACACCCAGACCATCGATCCCACCTTCGGCGAACAGGGCGCCATCGTCGGCACCTTCTTCAACATGCTGGGC
>DATIVW010000250.1:0-2707 GCA_035465595.1 Rhizomicrobium sp.
GCCGGGATTGGCAATGCTCTCGATGAAGACGGCCTTGGTTTTGCCGTTAATCGCCTTCTTGAAGGACTCCGGGTCGCGGGCATCGGCGAAGTTGGTATGCCAGTCGAACTTGGCGAAGCCCTGCGTGAGCTGGTTGATCGATCCGCCGTAGAGCTGGCGCGCGGCGACGATGTTGTCGCCCGGCGCCATCAGCGTATGGAAGGCAATGAGCTGTGCCGCATGGCCGGACGCGACAGCGAGACCCGTGCGGCCGTTCTCCAGCGCGGCGATGCGCTCTTCCAGCACCGCGTTGGTGGGGTTCATGATCCGCGAATAGATGTTGCCGAAGACCTGGAGATTGAACAGCGCGGCGGCATGGTCCGCGTTCTCGAAGGCAAAGGCGGTGGTCTGGTAGATCGGAGTCGCGCGCGCGCCAGTGGCCGGATCGGGTTGGGCGCCGGCGTGAACGGCCAGCGTGTTGAAGCCATATTCTTCCATCGCGAACTCCTTTGCGTCAGCGGCCGGTAGTTCTAGCGGCTTTCCGGACGTGATCAAATCGCATGCTGCGCATGATCCTGATGCGCCTGCCCGTCGTGTTCGCGGGTTTTCTCCTCGCGCTCCTTTTTCACAGCCATGTGGTGTCCAATCACACAGCCCGCGACGGCGCCGAGAACGGCGTTATGATGCAGCAGATGGCCAGCCACGGCGCCGACGGCAGCACCCTTCAGGCAACCTTTGGCCTCAGCGGCCGGAATGCTCGACAGCGCAAAGCAGGCGGCGACCGCCGCTATCATGACATGTTTCATCTGAAGGCTCCCAACATCCAAAAACAGTTGGGAACCGGATGAGTGGATTTCAACCGCGCTTGAGCGCGCCGCCCTTGCTGAACAGAAGCGGCTTGCGGTTGTCGATCGTGCGGCGGTTGACGCCCAGCCAGCTGATCTCGCCCGACAGGCGGCCATATTCGATCTTGGGGCAGCGGTCCATGACGACGTTGAGGCCCGCCTCTCTTGCGAGCGCTGCGGCTTCCTCGTTGATGACGCCGAGCTGCATCCAGATCGTCTTCACGCCAAGGCGATCCTTCTCCGCCAGGGCTTCCTTCACGATGGCAGGAGCGATCTCGGGGTTGCGGAAGATGTCCACGATGTCCACCGGCGCCGGCACATCCTTCAGCGCGGCATAGACCGGCTGATCCAGGACGGTCTTGCCGGCCATCCCGGGATTGACCGGAATGACCTTGAATCCCTTGTCGAGCAGATACTTCATGGCGAAGTAGCTGGGCCGCATCTCGTTGCCGCTGGCACCCACCATGGCGATGACCTTGGACGAGCGCAGAATGGATTTTATGTAGTCGTCGGAATATTGCGGCATCACTCCGGCCATTTCGGATCGCGTTTCTCGACAAAGGCGCCAATGCCTTCTTCCGCTTCGGCGGCGAGCATGTTTTCAGTCATGACCTTCGATGCGTAGTCATAGGCATGGCTCAAGCCCATCTCAAGCTGGTTGTAGAAGGCTTCCTTGCCGATCTTCACGGTAGCGCGGGGCTTGGCGGCGATCTGTTGCGCGAGCTTCATCGTCTCCGCTTCCAACGATGCGGCGGGAACAACGCGGTTCACCAGACCGAAGCGGTGCGCATCGCCGGCTGAGACCATGTCACCTGTCAGCAGCATTTCCATCGCGTGCTTCCGAGAGACGTTCCGCGACAGCGCGACCATGGGGGTGGAACAGAACAGGCCGATATTGACACCCGGGGTCGCAAACCTTGCTTCGGCAGAGGCGACGGCTAGATCGCAACTGGCTACGAGCTGGCAGCCGGCGGCGGTCGCAATTCCCTGAACCTGTGCAATCACCGGCTTGGGATGGCGCACGACGGTCTGCATCAGCTTGGAGCACTGGGCGAACACGCCTGCGAACGCCGCGCGGCCCTTGTCTGCCTGCGCTCTCTGCGCGGTCATTTCCTTCAGGTCGTGGCCAGAGGAGAATGCGGGGCCGTTCGCGGCAAGAACGACGACCCGCGCGTCCTTGTCCTTTGCAGCCTCATCCAGCGCGAATTGCAGGGCTCCCATCAACCCGGTGCTAAGGGCATTGCGCGCAGCGGCGCGGTTGAGCGTGAGTTTCAACACATGGTTGTCGCGCGACGCGAGAACGAGTGGTTCGGAGGCCGGAGCGTTCATTGTTCCCTTATACGGAATTTCTTTTGCGCATGAAACCGGAACGGCGGGCGCAGGGCAGCGTTAAGTCGCTGAATCCCAAGGAGAGATAAATATGCCCACGTCAAGCGGCCACACCAGGGCGATTCTCGCCTCAAAGGTGAAAGGCACGAACGTCTACAACACCAACGGCGACAAGATCGGCGAAGTCGAGGATGTGGTACTCGACAAGACATCCGATCATATCATGTTCGCTGCGCTCGGCTTCGGCGGGCTGCTCGGCATGGGTGAGAAATACGCGCCCGTGCCCTGGTCGATGCTCGACTATCAGCCGGACAAGGGTGGCTATGTCGTCCCCATGTCGGAAGACATGATAAAGAAAGCGCCAGTCTACGATCTCTCGGATCTCACCAAGGGCGATGGCTCTTTCGGCGATATCCGCGAGAGGTCCTACTCCTATTACAAAGTGAAGCGGGACTGGTAGGCCGTCAGTCTGCGCGAAGGCGCGACCCATGAAATGGGTTGCGCCTCTGCGCATGTATACCCGCCATGTCCATCAACCTCGCGTCAGTCACCGT
>DATIVW010000251.1:0-8457 GCA_035465595.1 Rhizomicrobium sp.
CACCTCCTAAATTGGGTTTTGCCGGTGTCACTTATGGGCGCCATTGTAACTTGTCAACCGCGGTTTTGGTGGTTACATGGCAGCCATGCAGTTTGACGATGACGAGTACTGCGCGGGCGCGTTGAGCCTGGATTTCGTGAACACGCTGGGCGGCGACCGCGCGGGCGCGACGAATGAAAAGCTGGGTCAATATGGCGACCTGCTGGACTGGCTGGCGCATGCCGGCGCCCTGCCCCGGACGCGCATCGCGCGGCTGGAGGCATTGGCAAAGGCCGGCCCGGACGCCGCGGACCGGCTTATGCGCCGCGCGCGCGCCTTTCGCGAGGCGCTGTTCGCGGTGTTCGACGCGGTGCGCAGGCACAAGGCGCCAGCCCCGGCCGCGCTGGAGATCGTGAACGGCGAAATCGCGCGCGCGAACAGCCACGCGCGGCTTGTCCGCGGCGGCCATCACCTGCGCTGGGATTGGGACGACGAGAATGCGCTCGACACCCCGCTGTGGCCCATTGCACGCGAGGCCGGCGAGCTTCTCACATCCGACAAGCTCGGCCGGCTCGCGGAATGCAGCGGTGACACCTGCGGCTGGCTTTTCCTCGATCTCACCAAGAACCATTCGCGCCGCTGGTGCGACATGAAGGGTTGCGGCAATCGCGCGAAAGTCCGCCGCTATCGCGGCAAGGTCTAGACGGCGTCGAAATACTGAATGTCGGGTCGGCCGCCGAGGGTCGGCGCAATCCTGGGGCCGGCCGCCTTGAAATGATCGGACTTGCCATGCGCCTCGAGCGCAGCCTGATCGGCATAGATTTCCATGACGATGTAGGTGTTCGCATCCGCGCGTGACTTGAAGACCCGATAGAGCTGGTTCCCCGGTTCGTTCGCCTTCACCTGCGCCGCCAGATCGCGGAATACGGCTTCGAACTCACCGCCCTTGCCGTCCTGCGTCTTGAGCGTTGCAACAACTCCAATGGCCATTGGCTTTCTCCCGGTTCCTGAATAGCGCGGGGCAAAGCTAGAGGGCGCCACCAAAGGCTGCAATCCTGCGTTAACGCTACGTAAGCGCAATTTTCAGCCGCCTTTAACTTTACGCAGTCCATTATCGCGGTGGGGAAGAACGCCAAAGGGACCAATCCGCACGTGACGGACCAGCATCCATCCGCCATCGCGACGGAGCGCGCGGAGCAATCGGCGCGTCTGGCGCTCGACGAGATGCGCATCGCGCTCACCAACACGCGACCCAACAAATGGATCATACCGGCTCTCGGCGCGATCCTGTGCGTGATGTTCTCGCCATGGGTGAGGATTCCGGTTCTTGCCGCCTGGATGGCGCTCACGCTCGCCGGCCTGATACCGATGCAGGTCATCGGCACCCTTTTCCTCAAGCGCGACCCGCCGCCATCGAAGCTGCGCGAGTGGCGGACGCGCTGCATGGTGGGCAATATCGCTTTCATGCTGTGCTGGGCCTCGATGGGGCCGCTTTTCTGGGAGCATGGCGACAGCTTCAACCACATGATGCTGATGCTGGTGATCGCCTGCACGCTTGCGGGCGACACCGCCCTCATGAGCGCCAGCCGTCCGTTCGCCATCTCCGGCGCGATCGTATACGGGGGATTGCTCATTCTCCTGCCGCTGCGGGAAGGCGGGCTCGTCTACGAGTCGCTCTCGGTGCTGGCGTTGTTGTATTCGCTCTACATGTTCAGTCTCTCGCACCAGATCCATCGCACGGTGCGCGACATGCTTCTGTTGCGCTACGACAAGAACGACCTCATCGCGGCGCTTGCAGCTTCCAAGATTGAATCGGACCGCGCGCTGGAGCGGGCCGAGAATGCCAGCCGCGCGAAGTCCGAATTTCTCGCCAACATGAGCCACGAACTCAGAACGCCGCTCAACGCAATCATCGGTTTTTCCGAGATGATCCAGTCCGGCGCATTCGCGGCGAAAACCGAGGAATACTCCAAGCTCATCGGCGATTCCGGCCATCATCTTCTGACGCTCATCAACGATATCCTGGACCTCGCCAAGATCGAGGCCGGCAGGATGATCCTGCGCGAAAGTGACATCGATCTTGCCCCGCTCGTGGATGACCGCGTCGCGTTGATGTCCAGCAAGGCGCAAGCCGGTCAGATCACGCTTCAGTCGGACGTACCGGCCGGCTGCCCCGGGCTGCGGGGCGACGAGCGCGCGCTGAAGCAGATCCTGCTCAATCTGCTGTCGAATGCCGTGAAATTCACGCCCCGTGGCGGCCACGTATCGGTCCGCGTTCAGGCCCAGCCAGACGGGGCGCTTGCTCTTACGGTCACCGACGACGGGATGGGCATCGCCAAGAGCGACCAGGACCGCGTGTTCGAGAGCTTTGGCCAGGGGCGGCACGACGTGACCACGGCCGAGAAAGGCACCGGGTTGGGGCTCCCGATCGTAAAGGGCCTTGTCGAGGCGCATGGCGGGCGCATCACGCTGCAAAGCGCGGTAGGAGAAGGCACACGCGTGACGATCATCATGCCGGCCTCGCGCGTACTCAAGGCAGAAGTGCTAAGAGCCGCCTCCTGATCGCACGCCCGATCATTGGCCCTTGAAGTCGGGCTTACGTTTTTCAAAGAACGCCGCAACCGCCTCGCCGTGATCGGCCGTCAGATGCGCCAGCGACTGCATGGCTGCAGACATCTCCATGATCGTGTCGAAGCTGACGCCCTGTCCTTCCCGCATGAGCTTCTTGGTCATGCGCAGGACGTCCGGCGGCTGGCGGCAAACGCGTTCGGCCAGCGACCGCGCCTCGGCCATCAGTTGATCGGCCGGGACGACTTTCGAAATCAATCCCCACGACAACGCCGTCTGCGCATCGATCGTGTCGCCGGTAAAGAACAATTCCGCCGCTCGCGCGTGGCCGATCGTGCGCGGCAGGATCCAGGCGCCGCCATCGCCCGGAATCAAGCCGACCTTCAGGAAGGTGGCACCGAAGGTGGCGCTGTCGGCGGCGATGCGCATGTCTGCAAGGCAGGCGACGTCGTTGCCGAGACCGATGGCCGGACCATTCACTGCCGCGATGAGCGGCACCTCCAGGGTCCACAGCGCCTTCACAAGCCGATGGATGCCATTGCGATAGCGCTCGCGAATGTGCACGCCCGCGCCGGCAAAACTTCCGGACCGGTCGCGCATGGATTTCAGATTGCCGCCGGCCGAAAACGCCTTGCCCGCGCCGGTCAAAATGGCACAGCGCACGTCACGATCCGCATTGATGCGCGTAGCCGCCTCCGCGAACAGATCGCCATCGCCTTCTTCGCCCAGCGGATTGCGGGCGTCGGGACGATTGATTGTAAGCGTGACGATGGGGCCTGACTTTTCGAACAGCAGAGCGGACATGGCAGTTTCCGAATTAAAGTTCCCGATGAAGGGTTTAGCACCACAACGCTGCAAATCTAAAGCTTGCTTTAACCGAGCCGTGTCACAGTTTGAGAGCAATCGTCCGGATTCCGGCCAATATCATGGCGCTCAGGGCCAGCCGTCAGCGAAGCCTGCCGGACGCGATCAGGAGATCCGCGGCCTCGACACGTCACGCCCTGCGCACGGCCTGGCGGACGATCTCGAGCTCCCTCTATCCTGAACCGGATAGCGCCTGGCGCTCTGACGCGCAGCTGCGGCTGCATCGCAATGGCTCCCGTTTCTCCATGCTCATCATGCCGGTCGCGGCGCTGCTGGTTTCCCTCGCGTTCCGGCCATGGATCGGCTGGGAGCGCCGCGTGGGCTGGTGGCTGGTCGTCACGGTCGTCTGCCTTGCGATCCATTATTGCAATGGCCGCCTGGACCGGATGACGGCCCATGATCCCGCGACGATCTCGCGAAAATCCAGATACGCGACCGCATATTCGGTTGTGTTCATGACGGCCTGGTGCTCCATGAGCGCCGCTTTCTGGCCGGCACAGCCGGTCGGCCAGATGCTTCTGATCCTGATTCTTGCCTGTTCGATGGCGGGCACGATCGCCGTGAGCGCGTCACACCCGCCGATCGCGGCGTCGGGGCTCGTCATCCATGCAATATTCCTGATCGGTCCTCCTGCCCTTGGCGGCAGCAGCCTCGATATGACGCTGGCGCTTCTGTCGACGATCTTCACGGTGCTGCTCGTCGGCCAGCTTGTCGGCCTGGTCGGAGGCGTGAATCAGCTCCTGACGCTGGAGCATGAGCGCGCGGGGCTAGTTCAAAGCTTGCGCGCCGCGAAGCGCGAATCCGATATCGAGCGTGGCCGCGCCACGCTGGCAGGGCGGGCAAAGTCCCAGTTTCTTTCCCACATGAATCACGAACTGCGCACGCCGATGAATGCCATCCTGGGATTTTCCGAGATCATCCAGGCCAAGTCATTCGGCAGCGATGTCGACAAATACGCGGAATACGCCACTATCATCCATGATTCCGGAGTACATCTCCTGGCGCTGATCGACGGCATGATCGATCTGGCCAAGATCGACGCCGGCAAGCTCTCGCTGCGTGAAACCGACACCGACCTGTCGCTGCTGATTCTGGAAGCGATGGAAGCGGAGGCAAGTCGCGCGCGGCAGGCCCGCATAGCGCTGAGCAGCGATGTCGCCGACGGACTGCCGCGCGTGTTCGCGGATGAACGTGGCCTGCGCCAGATCGTCGTCAACCTTCTTTCGAATGCGTTGAAATTCACGCAGGCAGACGGCCGCGTCACGGTGTTCGCGCGCGCCGAGGCGGACGGCACGCTTGCCTTCGGGGTCGAGGACACCGGAATCGGAATCGCCAGCGAGGACGCCGAACATGTGTTCGAACGCTTTGGCCGCGGCCGTCACGATGTGACCGAAGACCTCAAGGGCACGGGACTCGGTCTTGCCGTCGTCAAAGGCTTCGCCGAAGCCCATGACGGCCGCGTTGCGCTGAACAGCGAAGTCGGCAGCGGCACCTGCGTGACCGTATATCTGCCCAGGGACCGCGTGCTCGCGCCGGTAAACCGGCGGCTGGCGAGCTAGCCCAGTTCCGCGTAGCGTTTCAGATGGTGATCGACATTGCCATAGAGCGTGTCGAGCATTGTCAGCCGCTTGAAGTAGTGGCCGACGTTCAGTTCGTCCGTCATGCCCATGCCGCCGTGGATCTGCACGGCCTGCTGGCCGACGAAGCGCCCAGCCTTGCCGATCTGCACCTTCGCGGCTGAGGCCGCTTTCTTGCGCTCGACGTCGTTCTCACCGAGCTTCAGCGTGACCATGTAGGTGATCGACGCCGACTGTTCGGCGTTCATGAACATATCGACCATGCGGTGTTGCAGGACCTGGAATTTTCCGATCGGAACGCCGAACTGCTTGCGGGTCTTGGAATATTCCACGGTCGCGTTCAAAAGTACCTTCATGGCGCCGACTGCTTCGGAAGCGTGAGCCGCGATGGCTTGGTCCGTCACCTGCTCAATGAGCTTGAGACCGTCGTCGGCGATACCGATGAGCGTGGCAGGGGCGTTCTCGAAGGTCACTTCGGACGCATGCAGGCCATCGATCGTCGGGTAATCGCGCGTTGCGACACCCTTGGCCTTCCTGTCGACGATGAAGACGCTGACGCCTTTGGCGTCGCGCTGGCCGCCCGCGGTGCGCGCGGTGACGATCAGGGCATCGGCCCACGGCGCCCCCAGCACAACCGACTTCTGGCCGCTGATTGTGTAAGCGCTGCCGCTCTTTTTTGCTGTCGTGGTGAGATCGGCAAAATTGTATCGGCCCTGCGGTTCTGCGAAGGCAAAGGCGATGATGGTTTCGCCGGCGGCGATCTTGTTCAGCCACTCTTCCTTCTGTGCGTCGCTGCCGCCATGCTGGAAGAATCCGCCGCCGACGACGACGGTGGAGACATAGGGCTCAACCACGAGCGCCTTGCCGAACTCTTCCATCACCACCATGACATCCACCGGACCGCCGCCGAGGCCGCCATAGGCTTCCGGCAGGGGCGCAGCCATCAGGCCAAGCTCGGCGAACTGCTTCCAGTCCTTGCTGCTGTAGCCCGGCTCGCTGCGCGAGATCTTCTTGAAATGCTCGAAGGTGTAGTTGTCGGCCAGATATTTCTGAACCGAATTGCGCAGGAGCGTCTGCTCCTCGGTGAACGAGAAATCCATTTAGAGCCCCAATACTGCTTTAGCGATGATGCCGCGCTGGATTTCGTTCGAACCGCCGAAGATCGAAACCTTGCGCATGTTGAAATAATGGCCTGCCTGGCCGGTCGCGTAATCCGGGCCCGGCGCATATTCGTTGTCGCCGAAGAACCGGTCATAGGGATAGGCATAGTAGCCGATCGCTTCGACGGTCAGCTCGGTGATCCGTTGCTGGATCTCGGTGCCCTTGATCTTGAGGATCGAGCTTTCCGGTCCCGCCATCTGGCCCTTGGACTCCTGTGCCAGCGTGCGCAGCTCGGTGTATTCGAGCGCGTTGAGCTCGACCTCGGTCTCGGCGATCTTGCGTGAGAACTCGTCGGTCGAGATGAGCGGCTTGCCGTTCAGCATTTCGGCGCGGCCGATCTCCTTGAGGCGCTCGATGGCTTTTTTGGAACGCGCGACTCCGGCGATGCCCGAACGCTCGTTCACGAGGAGAAACTTGGCGTAGGTCCAGCCCTTGTTCTCCTCGCCGACGCGGTTCTCGACCGGCACTTTCACATTGTCGAAGAAGACTTCGTTCACCTCATGCGCGCCGTCGAGCACGATGATCGGCTTCACGGTGATGCCCGGCGTCTTCATGTCGATCAGAAGGAAGGTGATGCCTTCCTGCTGCTTGGCGTTCGGATCGGTGCGCACCAGGCAGAAAATCCAGTCCGCGAACTGCGCCAGCGTGGTCCAGGTCTTCTGGCCGTTGACGATGTAGTGATCGCCTTCGCGGACCGCGCGGGTCTTCAGCGAGGCAAGATCCGAACCGGCGCCGGGCTCGGAATAGCCCTGGCACCACCAGTCTTCCCCGGAAAGGATGCGCGGCAGGAATCTCTTTTTCTGCTCTTCATTGCCGTAGGTGTAGATGACGGGTCCCACCATCGCGAGACCGAACGGCAATAGCGCAGGCGCTTCGGCGCGCGCCGATTCCTCGTTGTAGATGTAACGCTGCGTCACATTCCAGCCGGTGCCGCCGTACTGCACGGGCCAATGCGGTGCGGCCCAACCCTTCTTCGCCAGAATGCGATGCCAGCCGAGGAAGTCCTCCTTGGTCTCGAATTCGCGGCGCGAGGTCTTGCCGAGCTTGGGCAGATTCTCGGCAAGGAAGTCCTGCACTTCCTTGCGGAATTTCTCTTCTTCCGGCGTAAACGTGACGTCCATGACGGTACCCCGACAAATTGTCAGGCTGCATCATAGGGACGCTCGCGTGGGGAGCAAGCGGGCGCGTCATTTGGCGTCGTGGAAGATAATTCCAAGCGTGTGCCGGTGACCGGCGCGCAGGCGGCTGACGCCATGGCGCATCTTCACGCGATAGATGCCCTTGATGCCCTGCACTGGCCGCTCATTCACGGCGAAGACGACGGCGTCGCCCTGCCGTAACGGAACGACTTCCGCGCGACTTTGCATTCGCGGGCGCTGCTCGGTGAGCACGAATTCGCCGCCATCGAAATCGCGCCCCGGCTCGGACAGCAGGAAAGCGACCTGAAGCGGGAAGACATGCTCGCCGTAAAGATCCTGATGCAGGCAGTTGTAGTCGCCTGCCCCATAGCGCAGCAGCAACGGCGTCGGCCGCGTCTGCCCGGCGTCGTGGCAGCGCCTTAGAAACGCCGCCTGCGTAGCGGGATAGCGCAGATCGTTTTTGAGTTTCTCCATCCACTCGTTCGCGATCACTGCCAGCGGCGGGTACAGCGCGGCACGCAGCTCCTTCACAATCTGTGGGAGCGGATAGGAGAAATATTTGTATTCGCCCTTTCCAAATCCATGCCGCGCCATGACCACGCGCGAGCGAAAGTTGGAATCGTCATCGTAGAGTTCGGCAAGGGACCGGCATTGTGCCGGCGTCAGCACAGCCGGCAGCATGGCGCAACCGGACACATCAAGCGCCGCGTGCACCGCTTCAAGATCGAGTTGTGCATTGTCTATCATGCATCAATGAAACGCGCGCGCATCGGCGGCGCAATCCGTTTCTTGCGCAAAAGAAAACGGAGCACCGGATTTCTCCGGCACTCCGCCACTCAATTCAAAATAACTCTAGTGCTTCGTCGCGTCGCGGATGGCGTCTTTCGCGCCGCCCACCGCGTTCTGCACCTTTCCGGCAGCCTTGTCGGCCTTGCCCTCAGCCTGCAGCTTCGCGTCACCCGTCACCTTGCCGGTGGCTTCCTTGACGGCGCCCTTGGCCTGGTTGGCGGAACCTTCGATGCGATCCTTATCCATGATTTTTCCTCTTGTGGAATTTCATGAATAAAACGCGCCTGAAAGAAGGCGGTTCCGGATTTCAACGCGGTTGCGGGACAATACGGATATAAGGCTTCGGTTCCTTCCAGCCTTGCGGATAAATCTTCTTCGCG
>DATIVW010000252.1:0-8929 GCA_035465595.1 Rhizomicrobium sp.
TCCCCTTTACGGGGAGGTCGACGCTGCAAGGCAGCGGCGGGTGGGGCTTTCACGCACGGTATTCGTTGCACGTCCCCCCACCCGCCATCGCTGACGCGATGTCGACCGCCCCGCGAGGGGGCGGTATGTAGATTCAATACACCTCGAACAGCCCTGCGCCGCCCATGCCGCCGCCGATGCACATCGACACGACGACGTTCTTGGCCTTGCGGCGCTTGCCTTCGAGCAGCGCATGGCCGGAAAGGCGCGCGCCGGTCATGCCGAAGGGATGGCCGATGGCGATGGAGCCGCCGTTCACATTGTACTTCGCCGGATCGATGCCGAGCTTGTCGCGGCAATAAAGGCACTGCGACGCGAACGCTTCGTTCAGTTCCCACAGGTCGATGTCGTCCACCTTGAGACCGTGCCGTTCGAGAAGCCGTGGAATGGCAAAAACAGGCCCGATGCCCATCTCGTCCGGCTCGCAGCCGGCGACGGCCCAGCCCTTGAACACGCCCAGCGGCTGAAGACCGCGCTTCTCCGCTTCCTTGGCCTCCATCAGCACGACGGCGGCCGCGCCATCGGAAAGCTGCGAGGCGTTGCCCGCAGTGACGAACTTGTCCGGGCCCTTCACCGGCGCGAGCTTGGCGAGGCCTTCCAGCGTGGTGTCCGGGCGATTGCACTCGTCGCGATCCACGACGTAATCGACGAGGCTTTCTTCCTTCGTCTCCTTGTTGACGACCTTCATCTGGGTCTTCACCGGGATGATCTCGTCCTTGAACTTGCCGGCCTGCTGCGCCGCCGCCATGCGGCGCTGCGATTCCAGCGAGTATTCGTCCTGGTACTCGCGGGAGATGTTGTAGCGCTTGGACACGACGTCGGCGGTGTCGATCATCGGCATCCAGAAATCCGGATACATCTGGGTGAGGCGGTCCGAGCGTCCGCCGCCGCCGCCACCCTGGTAGGTGATGGAGTCGACGCCCGACCCCACCATGATGTCCGCGCCGTCATCGATGATGTAGCGGGCGGCAATGGCGATGGCGTTCAGGCCCGACGAGCACGCACGATTGACGGTGGCGCCCGACGTCGTGACGGGCAGCCCGGCCAGAAGCGCCGCCGCGCGCGCGACATTTCCGGACGCCGCCACGCAACCGGACACAACGTCTTCCACTTCCTTCGGATCGACCCTGGACCGCGCGACGGCTTGTTCGATAGCTGCGCCAAGCATCGTCATGTTCGACGTGTTGTTGAAACCGCCGCGCGCGGCCTTGGCGAGTCCGGTGCGGGCATAGGAAACGACGACTGCTTCTCTCATTACAGTTTTCCTTCGTTGAATGATTGGTCTTTGCGTAATCCGGAGGGGAGGTATCTGCGGGCAGCGCAATCTCTGCGGCGGCCTGCACTTGCGGAACGGCAGGTTCCGTACGGAGCGGTGGAGGCGGTGCCGGATGCGCGGGCGGCGCGGCGGATGGCGCTGCCGCGGCTACGGACGGCGTCCCACGGAAATAGCTGCCGGCAAAAGCCTGGAACACCGGAAAATTGCGCGCGTACCCCATCTGCGTGCGCGCGCTGAGCGTGAAGGCGAGATAGTAATCGCCTTCCTCGCCATAGGCGATCGCTTCCCAGTCGCTGCGCTTGTTGCTTCCGGGCGCAAAGCTGTAGGTCTGCAGATGCTGGCCGTCCGCGTCCGTGATGTCGTCCAGCCGGTCGATCCGCAAGCCGGGATCGTCGATCCTGAGCGTTGCCTGGTCCGAGGCGACGAGCGCACCAAGGCCCCCCGGAACGCCCGATTTGGGGATGGCGTTCGCATACATCACCGCATCGGCGCGGGTGAAGCTCGAGCGATTGGGCGCGAAGACGGCGAAATGATATCGCGCGCTCATCGCGGCGTCCTGGTGCCAGTTCCTTGGCGGTGTGATTTTCGGCCATGTGTTGAACCGCGCGGTGCCCGGTATCGCTGTTTTCACGATCTCGGCGGAGGCCGGCAGCGAGAAGGTCGCGAGCAGCAGAAGCACACCGCCGACCCTTCCCGCTATCCGACCAAACGCCATTACTTCAGGTCCTGGAACTTCTTTCCTTCGGCCACCATCTTCTCCAGCAACGCGCTCGGCTTGAAAACGTCGCCCATCTGGCTCTGCCATTCCTTCATTTTCGCGAGAACCTTATCGAGGCCCACGGTGTCGCCGTAGAACATCGGGCCGCCGCGATAGACGGGCCAGCCATAGCCGTTGATCCAGACGATATCGATGTCGGACGCGCGGATGGCCTTGCCTTCCTCCAGGATCTTCGCGCCCTCGTTGATCATCGGATAGATGCAGCGCTCCACGATCTCTTCGTCGGAGATCGTGCGGCTGTTCACGCCGGACTTCTTGCGGAACTCCTCGATGATCCCGGCGGTGACGGGCGAGGGCGAATTGTTGCGGTTCGCGTCGTAATCGTAATAGCCCGCGCCGGTTTTCTGGCCGCGGCGGTCCAGTTCGCACAGCCGGTCGCGGATCGTCTCGCCCTTGCTGTTCTCCTTCACCCAGCCGATGTCGAGGCCGGCGAGGTCGCTCATCTGGAATGGTCCCATCGGGAAGCCGAAGTTATAAAGCGCGCGGTCCACGTCCCACGGCATGGCACCTTCCATGACGAGCTTCTGCGCCTCGCGCTGGCGCTGCGACAGCATGCGGTTGCCGACAAAGCCCGGCGCCACGCCGACGAGCGCGGCGATCTTGCCGATCTTCTTGCCGATCTGCGTCGCGGTGGCGATGACGGTGTCGCTCGTCTTGTCGCCGCGCACGTTTTCCAGGAGGCGCATGACATTGGCCGGCGAGAAGAAGTGCATGCCGATCACGTCCTGCGGCCGCGACGTGGCCGAGGCGATCTCGTCGATGTTGAGATAGGAGGTGTTGGAGGCCAGCACCGCGCCCTTCTTCACGATCTTGTCGAGCTTGCTGAAGACATCCTTCTTGATGTCCATGCGCTCGAACACCGCCTCGATCACCATGTCCACATCGGCCAGGTCTTCGAGCTTCAGCGTCGGCGTGAGCAGCGCCATGCGCTTTTCCACGTCGTCCTGCGTCATGCGGCCCTTCTTGGCCGTGTTCTCGTAGTTCTTGCGGATGGTGGCGACGCCGCGGTCCAGCGCTTCCTGCTTCGTCTCCACGATGGTGACGGGGATGCCGACATTCAGGAAGTTCATCGAGATGCCGCCGCCCATGGTGCCGGCGCCGATGACGCCCACCTTCTTCACCGGAACGACCGGCGTGTCGTCGGAGATGCCTGGGATCTTCCACACCTGGCGCTCGGCGAAGAACACGTAGCGCTGCGCCGCCGACTGGTTGCCCGTCATCAGCTCCATGAACAGCTTGCGTTCGGCTTTCAGGCCGTCCTCGAAGCTCGGTGCGTTCACCGCCGCCTCGATGCACTGGATGTTGTATTCGGGCGCCAGGAAGCCGCGGAATTTCTTGGCGTTGGCCTTGCGGAAATCCGCAAAGATCTGCGGCTTGCCGCGCGCCGCTTCCAGCCTGGCGTTGCTGTCGCGCACTTTCTTCAGCGGCTTGTTCTCCGCCACGGCCTTCTTCGCGAAGGCGACCGCGGCTTCGCGCAGCTTGCCTTCCGGCGCCAGCTCGTCGACGAGGCCGTTCTCCAGGCACTGCTTCGCGCCGACATGCTTGCCGCTCGTCACCATGTCGAGCGCGCTTTCCACGCCGACGATGCGGGGCAGGCGCTGCGTGCCGCCCGCGCCGGGAAGAAGCCCGATGTTCACTTCGGGCAGTCCGCACTTCGCGCTCGGCACTGCGACGCGGTAATGCGCGCACAAGGCGACTTCGAGGCCGCCGCCCAGCGCCGTGCCGTGGATCGCCGCGATCACCGGCTTGGGCGAACCCTCGATGATGTTCTGCACTTCGAACAGCGAAGCGCCCTTCGGCGGCTTGCCGAACTCGGAGATGTCCGCGCCGGCGATGAAGGTCTTGCCTTCGCAGATGAGCACGACGCCTTTCACCGACGGATCGGCGATGGCTTTCTGGAAGCCTTGGGCCAAACCGTCCCGCACATCCGCGCCCAGCGCGTTCACCGGCGGGGAATTCAGCGTCACGATGGCGATGTCGCCGTCCTTGGAAAGATCGGTCACCGCATTGATGGCGGTCATGGTTCAGCCCTCACCTGAAAGGTTTTTTTGCATAGCAACATGGCCGCGCCGCGCGAGTCCAGCGGATTTGAACGAACGGTATGCCGCAGCGGCCCGGAGACGTCCCGGGCTTCCGCTCCGCAAGAATTGACCCGCGCCTTCAGGACACCCGCGACCGGCGCATGCTACCCAGCCGCGATGTCGCCCCGCGCTGCCGGATATGTTGCTGCATTAGGCCTGCTGCTCTTCGCCGTGCAGGCGCGAGCGCAAGCCCGTCTCGACCGTGCCGCGACCTTCACGCAATCCGCGCCCCAGGCGGCGAGCCGCGAGCTTTTGCGGCGCACATTGACGCCGATGGCTTACGCCCGGATCGACGCGACGCTCGCACATCTGGGAAAGACTCTCGCCGTGCAATCCGTCGACCCCGCCGGCGAGCAATTCATGGTCTATGTGCCGGCAGGTCCTGCGCCGCCGAGCGGCTATGGGCTTCTGGTCTTCGTGCCGCCCTGGGATGATGCCCGATTGCCCGACGGCTGGGCCTCGGCGCTTGACGAGCACAACGTCATCCTGGTGAGCGCGCTGCATTCCGGAAACGGGCAAAGCATCGTGGATCGCCGCGAGCCGCTGGCGCTGCTGGCGGAAGCGAACATTTTGCAGCTCTACCGTGTCGATCCTTCGCGCGTTTACATCGGAGGTTTTTCAGGCGGCTCGCGCATCGCGATGCGATTGGCGCTTGCCTATCCCGACATCTTCAGGGGCGTATTCCTCAATTCCGGCTCCGATCCCATCGGCAGCGCCGCCATACCGCTTCCACCCGCGGATCTTTTTCGCGTCTTCCAGGAACGCACGCGGCTCTACTTTGCGACGGGATCGGACGATCTGATGAATCTGGCGCAGGACGGCGCGAGCGCGCGCGCCATGCGCGAATTCTGCGTGTTCAACATCGAAAAGCGCACCGTGCCGGACATGGCGCATGAACCGGCAAGCGGCCGCGTTCTGTCTGACGGCCTGTCGTTTCTCGCCGCGCCTTCCGACGAAGATGCCGGCGCGCTCGCATCGTGCCGCGACGGATTGTCGAAAGACATGCAGGCCAGGGTCCAGCGCATCCGCGCCGATCTTTCTTCCGGCAATCGCGATGAAGCACAGGACCTGCTCGTCGAGCTGAACAATCGCTATGGCGGCCTCGCCGCGCCGGACATCGCGGCGCTTTCAGCCGTTCCCTAGCGCCAGGTCGCTCACAAAGGGATTGGTCTTGCGCTCCCAGCCGAAGGTGCTGGTCTGGCCGTGGCCCGGCACGAAGGTGATGTCGTCGCCCAGCGGCCACAGGCGCTGGGTGATGGAATCCACGAGCTGCTGATGATTGCCGCGCGGAAGATCGCTGCGCCCCACGCTCCCCCGGAACAGCACGTCGCCCACGAACGCTACGCGCGCCGGTTCGTTGTAGATGACGACATGGCCCGGCGTGTGCCCGGGGCAATGGCGCACGCCGAAGGTCGCTTCGCCCACCGTGATGGTGTCGCCGTCTTCCAGCCAGCGGTCGGGCAGGCAGTTCTCCGCGTCGCCGAAGCCCGGGCGCACATTATTCCTGCCGAGATCCTGCAGCAGGAAAAGATCGTCCCTGTGCGGGCCTTCGATCTTCACGCCGAATTCGCGCGCCAGTTTCGCGGCTCCGCTCGCATGATCCAGATGGCCGTGCGTGAGCAGCACCTTCTCCAGCGTCACGCCCTGCTGCGCGATCAGCGCCTTCAGCCGCGCGAGGTCGCCGCCCGGATCGATGACGGCGGCGCGTTTTGTCTTCGTGCACCACACCAGCGAGCAGTTCTGCTGGTAGGGCGTCACGGGCAGCACGGCGGCCTTGATCGGCGGTTCCTTCAATTCGCTCATGGCGACAGATGATGCGAGGGCGCGAAATATGGCAAGATAAAACCATGGCTTCCTTCCTGATGACCCCGCGCCTGACGCTGCGCCCGCTGGGCTTGCGCGACGTCGATGCCGTCTTCGCCATGATGTCCGACGACGAGACCATGCGCTTCTGGGACTGGCCGGCGTTCAAGGACCGCGACACCGTCGCGGACGTCGTCGAGGCCCAGATCGAAGATGCAGCCTCCGGGCAGTCGATGTACTGGGCCGTCGCGCTCACGCCGGAGGGCGCGGCCATCGGCTCCTGCGATCTGTCGGACATAGACCGGCATCATCGCCGCGCGGAGATCGGCTTTCTCTTCAACCGCGGCTATTGGGGCAATGGCTACGCGCGCGAGGCGATGGAAGCCGTCGTGGCATTTGCCTTCGAGGATCTGGAACTCGAACGGCTGTGGGCGCGCTTTCACAGCGGAAATTTGGCGTCGCAAAGGCTGCTGGAACGCCTGGGGTTTTCCCGCGAGGGCACGTTGCGCCGGCATGTCATTCGCGACGGCGTGCGCCGCGATTGCGAGATTTACGGCCGTATGCGCTAATGCGCCGGTCAGCGTGGGGTGGGGGCCGTCATGCAGAAGATTCCCGTCTTTGGAACGATCGCGCATGCCTATGGTTTCGCGGTCACGCAATTCTTCCGAATCCTCGGCATCACCTGGGCGCCGCTCGCGGTTTCCATCGCCGTCAGCCTGATGCTGACGCCCGGCTTTGCCGGCAATCACATGCCGCTGAACGACCAGGACGAGATCGCGCGCCAGACACTGCGGCTGCTGCCGTTGAGCTTCCTTGTGCTTCTCGTCATCCGCTCGATGGTCGCGGTGGGCGTGACGGAACTGGCGCTGGGCCTGCGCAAGGGCCCGACATTCGTCTATTTCTCGATCGGCGCGCCGGTGTGGCGCCTGTTCGGCGCTTGGCTCCTGTTCCTGCTGGTCATGATCCTGATCTATATCGGGCTCATCATCCTCGTCATCGTGCTGGCCGTCGTCGGCGGCATCGCGATCAAGGCCGCGGCGCTGTCGCACGGCGCCGACATGATCGCGATCGCGGGCCTGGCCGCGTTGTGCGCATTGCTGTTCCTGGGCGCTCTGGTCTACGTGCTGGCGCGGCTTACCTTTCTCATCCCGCCGGTCATCGTGGCGGAGAAGAAGATCGATTTGGCGCGCGGCTGGGAACTGACGCGCGGTAATTTCTGGCGCATCCTTGCCATCGGCATCACGCTCTTCATTCCGGTGATTGTCGCCGGCTGCGCCGTCTTCCTCGCGGTCTACGGCACGGGCATGATCCACACGATGACGGAGATCTTCGTGCTCGCGGGGCGGGGCGCCAGCGAAGCCGTGATGCAGCAGCATATCGATGCGATGTCGGAGGCCATGCGCGCGAAGGGGTTGGCATTGTGGCCTGTCACCGCGGCGGCCAACCTGCTGGTGGAAACGTTCCTGTTCGGTCTGCTTTACGGCGCCTCGGCATTCGCCTATCGCGCGCTCACGCCCGGGCCTGCCGCGCCATCCTTGCGCGATCCCAGATGAAGAACGGCGCGTAATAGACGAAGATCAGGACGATCCCCAGAAGGACGAGTTCGCCGATATACCAGGGCCATGGCGCCAGCGCGTCGAGAATGGTCGCGGTCGCGGGCTTGGCGCGCAGATAGCCGAAGTTCACCTTGAAGACGAAGTCCACCGTGGCCGCCGCTACCGCGTAGAACAGCGTCCATGCGATCACGCGCGGGATCGACGAGGGATAGGGCCGCATGCCCGCCGCGAAGGTCAGGTACAGCGTCGCCGCGATCACCCCGCCATGGAACGCGAAGAAGATGATGAAGCGGTCGTCGGGATAGTCGTAGGCGAGGTCGGGCGTGACCATCGCCAGCAATGTGCCGCACAGGCACCAGAAATAGGCGAGCTCATAGGTCTTCTGCCTGGGCCGGATGAGCGTGACAATGGTGGTGATCGTCGCCCAATCGCACAGATGCATCGGCAGCAGCGTCTGCGGCGATTCCCAGCCGAGGTGAAAGATCATCCAGAGCCAGAATATCCACGCCTCGATCAGCCAGGCCGCGAACGACCATTGCATCACGCGCACCGCGTGACGGCTGCGCCGCGTCAGCGCGGCCAGCAGCAGCGGCACGATCAGCGTCAGCGCCAGGACCGTCAAATGATCCCGGCCGAACAGAACGAACGGATGCGACATCGCTACCCCCGCGCGGATCATAGCGTTTTTTGCCCGGCCGTCAGTGACAGATTGGCTAAGGCGTCGGGGCTAGGCGTAGACGATCGAATGCGCGCGCACGGGCTTGTCGAAGCCCTTCAGGGATACTTCCCCGACCTCCTTCAACGGCAGCGCCTTGCCGATGCACAGCTCGGCCACGCCGTTCGACACCAGTATCTGCTCCGGCTCGGCGCGGGCGCAGAGCCGCGCCGCGAGTTGCACGGTCGATCCGAAGAGGTCGTTGTGATGCTCGATGGGCTCGCCCGCCGCCAGTCCGATCCGCACCTGCAGCGCGATGTTGGGATTGTCGTTGCGGTGCCCGCAGATCGACTGCTGCACGTTCATCCCGCAACGCACCGCCGAGGCCGCGGAATGGAACACCGCCATGATGCCGTCGCCGGTGTGCTTCACCTCCCGGCCGTTGTTCGCCGCCAGCGCCTCGCGCACGATCCGGTCGTGCAGCAGCAGGATCTCCAGCGCGATGTCGTCGCCGAACTGGCCGGTGATGTCGGTCGAGCCCACGATGTCGGTGAACAGGATCGTGCGCGTGCCGGAATCATGTTCCGCGTTTCCCGGAAGCAGGACCGCGCCCGCGCCGTCCACTTCCGCCGCGCCCATGAACGCGTCGGCGATCTCGGGCGTCACTTCCATGATCCGCGCCGCCGCCAGGCCGTGTGCTTCGCGATGCACCGCGTCCGCCGCCTTGGCGTCGGGCGCATG
>DATIVW010000253.1:0-5496 GCA_035465595.1 Rhizomicrobium sp.
TGTCCTGCGTGCCGGCGGCGAAGGGCATTCTGTAAACGTCGCTCAAACGCACCTGGCAGTGCTGGATGTGCGCGCGGGTCAGCCGGTCGCGCGCGATGGACAGCATCTCCGGGCTCACATCGATGCCGACGCCATGCCTGATCTCCGGCGCCAGCAATTCGAGCATGCGTCCCGTGCCGGTGCCGGCATCGAGCAGCGACTCCACCGGCTGGGCGCGGAGCATGGCCGCGATCGCGGTCTCGACATCCTTCTCCGGCGCGTGAAGCGAGCGGATGCGTTCCCAATCCGCGGCGTTCGCCTTGAAGAAGGCGGCGGCCTCGGCGGCGCGGGTTTCGCGCACCCCGGCAAGGCGGCGGCGGTCGCCGGCGAGCGTATCGGGGTCGCGCTCGGCCAGGGTGGAAAGGACATTGCCAAGCTGCGCCCCCGCGCCCTTTTCGGCCGAGCGGTAGAACACCCAGCTTCCTTCCTTGAAGCGCAGGATCAGCCCGGCATCGCAGAGCAATTTGAGGTGGCGGGAAACGCGCGGCTGGCTCTGGCCCAGGATCTGGGTCAGCTCGGACACGGTCAGCTCCGCGTCGCGCAGGATAAGCAGCAGCCTCAGCCGGGTGGGATCGGCGGCAGCCCGCAGCATGGCCAGCAATTCGTCCATTCCGGACCTCTCGTTTGCCCTTCATATAAACATATCTTTATATGCTTATGCAAACTTTCATTGGGCGCGGATTGGGGTAATTAAATGGTGAATTATCGGCCACACGGCAGATTTTTGGGCCGGTATGTGATCCCTTTCACTGTCCCTTGATGGCGGATGTGGTAACCCTACCTATGTCTGGGGGCCGGTTGCGATTCACGAGCAACCGGGAGTGGAGCGATGCTGCGAGCCGAAGTGCCGGTTCGCGCGTTATATATGCAAAAGCCTGAAACCGGCGCTGGGACAATGATGAGGGGAATGGACAGAATTCTTGTGGTTTGCGCGGGCCTGCTGCTGGCGGGCTGCGCCACGGATCCGACCGGCGCGAACGATCCCTTTCAGGACACGAACCGCGCCGTCTTCGACTTCAACAACAAGGTCGACGAACATATTCTCGAACCCACCGCGCGCGCCTATGTCGCCGTGGTTCCCGATCCCGCGCGCCAGGGCATCCACAATTTCCTGCTCAATCTCGATCTGCCCGTGACCTTCGCCAACGACCTGCTGCAGGGTGAAGGACAACGCGCGGCCGAGACGTTCACGCGCTTTGCGATGAACAGCACGCTGGGCGTCGCAGGCCTGCTCGATCCGGCGACGGAAGCGGGCGTTCCCTATCACAAGGAAGATTTCGGCCAGACCCTCGGAACCTGGGGCGTCGGAGAAGGACCGTACATCGTGTTGCCGCTTTTAGGCCCCGATCCGCCGCGCGATTCCGCCGGACAGGTCGTCGACATCTTCCTCGACCCGAGCACCTATATCCCGATCCGCGAGCATTTCTGGTGGAGCGCGGGCCGCAGGACCTTGGCCATCATCGATACGCGTTCACGCAACCTTGATACGGTTGAGAACATTGAGCGTGGGTCGGTCGATTATTATGCGTCCGTCCGCAGCCTCTATCGCCAGCTGCGCAACAACGAAATCCGCAACGGACGGCCGGATGTGAGCAATCTGCCGGATCTCTGACGGCGCGGCCTGCCACGAACTTGCCACAACCGGCCGCGATCCTTCGGACCATTCCCAGCCGGATATTGGAGCAGACCATGAAGCAGTCCATTCCATGCAAACAGGGACGTGTTGCCGGCGCGATCCGTCTTCTGGCCCTCGCCGCCATCGTCGCGATCGCCATGCCGCTCGCGGCTGCGCGCGCTTCGACGCCGGCGGAAGACTTCGTGCAGAACAACGTGCAAAAGGGTCTGACGATCCTGAACAGCGGCGGCACGAAGGAGCAGAAGCGCGAGGATTTCCGCAACTTCCTGCTCAAGCAGACGGACCTCAAGCGCATCGCCGACTACACGCTCGGCCCGGTGAAGAACAGCACCTCGCCCGCCGACCTTGCCGCGTTCGAAGATGCGTTTCGCGAATACGCCTTCGCCGTCTACGAGTCCGAATTCACGAAATATTCCGGCCAGACCCTGAAGGTCACCGGCTCGGTGGAGCGCAAGGCCGGCGACTACCTGGTCTCAACGGTGCTGATCGATCCCAACAAGTCGAGCGACCGCGACCCGATCCGCGTCGATTTCCGCATCCTGGGCACGCCCGGCCGTTTCACGGTCGCGGACATCATCGTCCTGGGCCTGGATCTGGCGATTACCGAGCAGGATGACTTCTCGGCCTTCCTCGCGCAGAACAACAACAGCGTGAAGGCGCTGACCGAGGAACTCAAAAAGCGCGCCGCAAATGTGCGCGCCGGCGGCGATCTTAGCGGCAAGTGAAATTCCGCATTAGCCTTAAACGCCGCAACCTCCCCGGGTTGCGGCGTTTCTTGTAGGGCCGGTAACCAGTTCGCCCTATGCTGCCCGCAGCGTATGGGGACCAATTCAGCCAGGGAGCTGCAATGCTTAAGGGTTTTGTTCAGGCCGTGGCAGCAGCGCTGCTTCTGGCGGCAGGCGCGATGACGGCAAACGCCGCTACGCCCGCCGAGAGTTATATCCAGGACAATGTGCAAAAGGGCCTGAGCATCCTCAAGGACACGGCGCTGTCGCGCGACGACAGGCGCACGCAGTTCCAGTCCTTCCTGGAATCGCTGACCGACATCCACCGCATCGCGCTGTTCACGCTGGGCGCTGCGGCGAAATCCGCGCCGCCCGCCGATGTCGATGCGTTCGCGGAAGCCTTCCGCGGCTATGCGTCGGCGGTCTACCAGCAGCAGCTTGCGCATTATTCCGGGCAGACGCTGAAAGTGACCGGATCGATCGAGCGCGCGCCGGGCGACACCATCGTGCGGACGGTCGTGCTGGAGCCGAACGGCAGCCGGTCCGCCGATGCCGACGAAGTCGATTTCCGGGTCAAGGATACCGGCGGGAATCTTCAGGTGGTCGACGCCAGCGTTGCGGGCGTGTGGCTGGCCCTGCAGGAGCGGGACCAGTTCACGGCCTTCCTCGCGCAGCACGGCAACGACGTCAAAGCCCTGACGGCGGATGTCGAAAAGCGCGCGGAGAATATCCGCGCCGGCGATTCCTGAACTGGCGGGCCAACGTCAGGCGCGCGCAAATCTCTTGTATTTGATGCGGTGCGGCTGATCGGCATCGATGCCGAGACGGCGCTTCTTGTCCGCTTCGTAATCCTGGTAGTTGCCTTCGAACCATTCGACATGACTGTCGCCTTCGAACGCCATCATGTGCGTGGCGATACGGTCGAGGAACCAGCGATCGTGGCTGATGATCATGGCGCAGCCGGCGAATTCCTCGAGCGCCGATTCCAGCGCGCGCAGCGTGTCGACGTCCAGATCGTTGGTCGGCTCGTCGAGCAGCAGAAGGTTGGCGCCGGATTTCAGCATCTTGGCCAGATGCACGCGATTGCGTTCGCCGCCCGATAGCTGGCCGACCTTCTTCTGCTGGTCGCCGCCCTTGAAATTGAAGGCGCCGACATAGGCGCGCGAATTCATGGTGCGCTTGTTGCCGAGCTCCAGCACGTCGAGGCCGTCCGAGATCTCCTGCCAAACGGTCTTGTTGGGATCGAGCGCATCGCGGCTCTGGTCGACATAGCCCAGCTGCACGGTGGGGCCGATCTTGAGCGTGCCGGCGTCCGGCTTCTCCTGCCCGGTGAGCATGCGGAACAGCGTGGTCTTGCCTGCGCCGTTGGGGCCGATGACGCCGACGATGCCGCCCGGCGGCAGCTTGAAGTTCACGTCCTCATAAAGAAGACGGTCGCCATAACCCTTGGCGAGACCTTCGGCTTCGATCACCACGCTGCCGAGGCGCTCGGCCACCGGGATGATGATCTGGTTGGTGACGGTGCGCGCCTCGTTGCTCCTGGCCACGAGCTCTTCATAGGCGTTGATGCGCGCCTTCGACTTGGCCTGGCGCGCCTTGGGCGATTTCTGGATCCATTCGCGCTCCGCCGCGATGGCCCGTTCCTGCGCCGCTTCCTCCGCGCCTTCCTGGCGCAGGCGTTTTTCCTGCACCACGAGGAAGGAGGAGTAGTTGCCTTCGTGCGGGATGCCGCGGCCGCGGTCGAGCTCCAGAATCCAGCCCGTCACGTTGTCGAGGAAGTAGCGATCGTGGGTGACGAGGATGATACAGCCCTTGTATTCGCGCAGCGTCTTCTCGAGCCACTCCACCGATTCCGCGTCGAGATGGTTGGTGGGTTCGTCGAGCAGAAGGATGTCGGGCGCATCGAGTAGCAGGCGGCACAGCGCGACGCGGCGGCGCTCGCCACCCGACAGCGTCGACACATCGGCGTCGCCTTCGGGGCAGCGCAATGCGTCCATCGCCTGGTCGACCTGGCTGTCGAGATCCCAAAGGCCCTGCGCCTCGATCTCGTCCTGCAGCTTGCCCATCTCGTCGGCGGTTTCGTCGGAATAATTGGCGGCGAGCTCGTTGTAGCGGTCGACCAGCGCCTTCTTGGCCGCGACGCCTTCCATCACGTTGTCGCGCACGTTCTTGGCGGGATCGAGCTGCGGCTCCTGCGGCAGGTAACCCATGCGCACGCCCTTGGCGGCCCAGGCTTCGCCGGTGAAGTCCTTGTCCATGCCGGCCATGATCTTCATCAGCGTGGACTTGCCCGCGCCGTTGACGCCGACGATGCCGATCTTCGCGCCTGGATAGAACGACAGCCAGATGTCCTTCAGGACCTGCTTGCCGCCGGGATAGGTCTTGGAAAGACCTTTCATGACAAAGACGAATTCGGGACCGGCCATGGACATTCACCTGAGGAAATTGCGGGAGCGGGGCGTTTTAGCGAAGTCGCCCGAGACCCGCAAATGGCGGCGACCCAGACCGGCTGGGCTCAGGCTTCAATTTGCGCAGGGATACAGAGCTTCTAGCGCCGCATCGACGGCGTCCGCCCAGTCATCGGGATGCACGTCCGGATGCGCCTTGAGCCAATCGACCACTTGAAGAATTTGCGCGTCGCTCGCCAAGGCAAGGCTTTGCGGGACGCAAGGGCCGCTCAAACCCATGACCACGCCCACGCCGATGCTCCCTTGGCAGGAATGGGGATCGACGCTGCACGTCGCGATAAACTGCGCCGTGGTGTCGTCATCATCGGCCCTTGCGGCCGGAAAAAGGACGATAAGACCGACTGCCAATGCCGCTACGGCCAAGGCGAGGCGGATCAGCATCGCAAATCAGAAGTTGATCTTCGCGCGGCTGAGGACGGCCAGCGAATTCACGCCGGACTGGCCCGCGAGATTCTGCTGCCAGGCGGCATTGGCCTGCAGCGCCAGGGCGCCGTCGAAGAAGGTGGTCACGTAGCCCATCTCGAAATCGGTTTCCGGCGTGCCGCTCACCAGCGACACATGTTCCGTGCCGGTCAGGAGGTTGCCGCTGTCGTCGAGGCCGGTTCCCAGCGTCAGGCCGAGGCCGCCC
>DATIVW010000254.1:0-14194 GCA_035465595.1 Rhizomicrobium sp.
ACTCGCGACGGCCGGCGCGCTCAGCGCCATCGCCGCAACGCCCGCCAGGGCGATCATTCGAATTTTCATTTTTTACCCTCGTTTCAAAAACCGACGGGCAGGGACCCCCCCACCGTGACGTCCGGGATGTAAACTTCTATAACCTCTATAGTGGCGGATGTGGAAGACACCTGTCCATCCGAAGGCCAGTGATCGGCCCCGATTTGGCCGAATTCCCCCCGTCCTGTGACCAGGGAGCAACATTCAAAGTGCGAGACTTTGCACTGTTCTGCCACTCCCCTGCCAAACAAAGGCATAGTGCGCGGGTAATATGCGCAGACTGGCTGTTTGTTCCACAAAACGGGGGTTCGACTCGAGTCCTCGCAGGATTTCTCTTCGCGATGTGACGTGGAAAAGACGCAGCCAAGCCCCAAGAATGGCGGCAATCGGCTTTCCCAGCCCTTCCAGATCCCCGAAATCCACGATGTGAACACGCCCTGGCCCGACGGCCTCTGCCGCCTTGTTAAGGGCCTGTTTCCAATCGGGAATCATAGACAAACTGTAGGAGAAAATCGCGTCGGTGAAAGTATCGTCCAGTCCAAACATCGCCGGCGAGAGATCTTCGGCCAGGCCCTGGGCGAGCTGAATCCGGCCGGAAAGACCCGAATGGGCAATAGCCCGCTCTGCGGTTTTGAGCATCTCCTGTGAGGCGTCCAGGCCATAAAGCCGGGCGGCCGGATAGAGCTTTGCCAGCTTAACCAGGTTTCGGGCCGTGCCGCAGCCAATCTCGACGACCCTGGCTCCGGGTTTCAGGCCGAGCTCCCGAATCAGTCCGTCGCGGCCAAAAAGGTAATATTTTCGAGTAAAATCATAGATATAGCGCTGCCGGCGATAGACGGAATCCATCAGCCCGGCATGGCCGTTTGCGCCCTTCGCGACCCCCGTCACGATAGCCGGCGCCGTTCATAGAGATGAAAGCCGCCATAAATGGATGACCGATCCTGGGCATGCAGCCTTCGGCTGTCGTCTTCGCGGTATATCCAAGGCGCCAGCAGGGACTGTGGGAGCTTTCGGGGCAGGGGCGAATGGGCCCCAGCGGTCCGGAAAATCACGCGGGCATCGGAGCTCGCCGCGGTGCGATCGATTTCTGTCCAGAGTCGCTCGAGAACTTCCGCCGTCATCCAATCCTGCGCGTCGAGCAGGACAAAACGGTGAAGCGATTGCGACGGTTGTTTCTTCAGAAAATCGATGAGCGAGGCGTGATGCACTTCGACCCTCTCCGTCCGTGTGCGAATGACATCATACACGCCGCGCTCCAGATAGGGCGGCACGGCTTCACGCTCGCGGGTGTCGTAGCTGCGTGCGAACGCCTGCCAGGCAAAATAATTTTCGCGCACAGGAAAATCGCAGGCCAGCTTTTCAACACGTTGGCGCAGGATGTCGATGGGATTGGCAGCCGATCCGGCGACGAGTTCGTCATATTGCGCCGGAGGAATGCCCAGCGCGTAGAACGAAACCGGAGACTTCGAAAGCAGTCGAATCGCCTTATTTTCCAGCATTGGAGAGACGATCCGGTCAAAAGCAGCGCGTTGCTCCGCGGGCGTTTTCGCTTCGACGATCTCTTGCAGGCGCTTGCCGTGCAGACTGGCGATGGCATGCAGGATTCCGATGAAGCGGCCGAGCAATCCATGGCGATAAAGATTGCGTGCGAACATGTCGATTCGCCGTCCCCGTAGCACAACGCGTTCGCCCCAATGGCGGCGCGTGTCATCGTCCAGGCGCACGCTCAGCACATCGTCGAAGATTTCGCGATTGAGTTCATCGTCGGCTTCTCCGAAGAAGCGGAAGAAGTCCTCATAGGATGGAAGTTCGCGCAACGCCGCCAGCTTGAGGCGCGTCAATGCGATGTGGTTGGGATTGAGGTCGATGGCAATGATGCGGGCCGGATCCGCGGCCAGATAGTTCAGGACGTTGCAGCCGCCAGAAGCGATGGTGACGAGGCTGTGATGTGCCTTCAACTCCAGCGCCGCGAGGTCGACCGCCGGGTCTTCCCAAATCTGATTGTAGACGAAACCCTTGAACATAAGGGTAAAAAGCCTCTCCAGCGCGCCGCGCCTGGTGGCGGCGGGCCGGGTATGCGCGGCCCGGTCGAGAAGAACATTTGCCATGCCGAATCGTTTCCCCTTCGATTCCCGGCCACATCGGCGCGACAGGGTTTCGAAGCTTCTATTCAAAGTCGTTTGCGGTTTTGTGACTCCTTGCAACGGACCGCGGGCCTCGACTATGGACAGCCATGACCAGCGAACCCGAAGACGGCCACGAACCGGTAAAAGAGCTTCTCGCCTTGCTCGATCTGGAAAAGATCGAAGAGAACATCTTCCGCGGCGTCTCGCCAAAGGATCGTTCCCAGCGCGTTTTCGGCGGTCAGGTTCTTGGCCAGGCTCTTGTGGCGGCCGGGCGCACGGTTGAAGGGCGCGTCGCCCATTCGCTGCATGCCTATTTTCTCGTCGCCGGCGATCCCAAGGTTCCGATCCTCTATGAAGTGGATCGCAGCCGCGACGGATCCAGCTTCAGTTAGCGCCGCGTGGTGGCGATTCAGCACGGCCGGCAGATCTTCCACATGTCCGTATCGCTGCAGGCGCCAGAAAGCGGGCTTGAGCATCAGATTGAAATGCCCGTGGTGCCGCCGCCCGAAGAACTTCCCAGCGAAGATGATTTTCGCACCAAGATCGTGGACAGGATTCCCGAGCAGTACCGCGATCATTTCCTGAGAAAGCGTCCGATCGAGCTTCGCCCGGTCGACCGCACCGACATCTTCGCGCCGCAGAAGCGCCCTCCGCACCAATCTGTGTGGGTGCGCGCGACCGGTGAGCTGCCGGCGGATATCGCGCTTCAGCAATGCGTGCTGGCCTACGCCTCCGACATGACGCTGCTTGACACAAGCCTTTTGCCCCACGGCATCGGCTGGTTCGACAACCGCATCCAGATGGCCAGCATCGACCATGCAATGTGGTTCCACCGTCCGTTCCGCGCCGATCAATGGCTGCTTTATGTGCAGGACAGCCCAAGCGCGTCGGGCGCGCGCGGCTTCAACCGCGGCCTGATCTTTTCACGCGATGGCAAGCTTGTGGCATCGGTGGCGCAGGAAGGCCTGATGCGGATGCACGAGAAATCTCAGCCCGTGTAGGACACCGTCGCCGCCTTGCGCGGACGTTCATAAAAATAGTCGGTCATCGGCACACTGCCGACGAGGAATTTTCCTATCGGTGATACATAGCCGTAGCTCACTTGCGTGAGGATCACGCTGCACGCCCCTTTGGCGCACGGCGTGCAGTTGTTCCCGTTTGCATCGCAGGTGGACATGATCGGTTGACTGAGCGTGATCGGAGTGTCGGTGGGGAGTTTGGTTCCGTTCGCATTGGCGACGCTCCAGCTCACGGTCCCATTGCCGGTTCCATCGCTGAGGACGCTGGATACGACGATGCTCACGTTGTTCTGATTGAATGGATAAACGACTGCCGTGGCCGCGCTGAACACATCGTTCATGTCGCTGCTCGACACGGTCGTCGCCTGGGCCACGAGATCGGACGCGGTGGAGGCGACCATTGTCACTTTCTGATGGCACTGCAGCGCGTTGCACAGCTCGATCGTGCCCAGGAGCATGGTGCCCAGTACGGGGGCGATGAGCGCGAACTCGACGGCGGCCATGCCGTCGCGCTTCCTGATCAGGCTGCGAAGCTGTCTTAGCATGTAGAACTGCTCGTATAAGGTTCGGTCCGGAATGCCGCAGAAGACGACAGGACGTACAATCCGGTCGTCGTATTGGCGATCAACGTGGACATCATCGGGGTAATGATCTTCCAGGGATAAAAGCTTCGAAAGAGCACCACGCTGCAGTCGGCGGCGCTTTCCACCTTGATCTTGGCGGGATCGATCGTGCCGTCGGATTTGGTGACGCTGGGATAAGAGGAGCCGCCGAACGAAGTATAGGAACGCAGATCGACCTGCAGATTCGTCGTGCAATCCGTGCTGCCGATCAGGCCCTTCACCTCCGAACACACCTGCGCAATCAATTGCGCGGAAGTGAGTGCGCCGGACAGCTGGCCGGTGCGGATTTGGCGGGCAGTGTCGTCGGTCGCATTTTGCAGCATCGCGCTGCCGAAGAAGATGACACCGGTCTCGATGATGCCCAGCAGAAACAGGAACAGCACCGGCGCGATCATCGCAAATTCGATCGCGGCGGACCCTTTTTCACCATCTGCGCGCCAGCGGCGACGCAGGCGGCGGCACGATTCAGCAATCGCAATGTCCAATTTCATCGGATGCCCCGCAGCCAATGTGTCTATTACGCCGCGAAAACACTTAAGCGAAGGGAAACGACCCTCCATGCTGAACGATTTCTTAATCAGCGCCCTTCCATTTTTAACCGCCCCGCAAGGCCGCCAAACAGCGTTAGCGAAATCGGCATCTTTCCCATCCGGATAAGGAATGGATAACCACCCCAGTGGAATGGAAAGGTTTTCCCAACGGTTGTGCCGGATGATGCCTCCTGGAGATTTCTCCGGGGCTGGACATGGTGTTGAAAAATACCTGGAGCGCGTTCAGAGCGCAGGTGAAGAAGTTCGCGCGTGCGCGCCGCGGCAATGTGGCGATGATTTTCGCACTGTCGCTGATACCGATCACGATCGCGGCAGGCGCTGGACTTGACCTCTCGCGCGCCCTGATGGTGCGCGCGAGATTGGCAGAGGCGCTCGACGCGGCGGGTCTTGCCATCGGCGCCACGAAGAACCTCACCAACGATCAGATTACGTCCCTGGCGCAGGCTTACTTCAATGCGAACTACACCGCCGACGCCTCGTTTGGCGTTCCTGCCTCGGTCACTGTCCAGACGGGCACGCAAAACGTCGTGCTGTCCACCAGCGTCGCCATGCCAACGACTTTGATGCGCGTGGCCGGCATACATGCGCTCACGGTGGGCTACACGGCCAAGATCGTGTGGGGCCAGACAAAGCTGTGGGTGTCGCTCGTGCTCGATAATACGGGGTCGATGTGCGAGCCGGACTCGCAGCCTTGCACCACCGATACCAATCCTGACATCAAGATCAATGCGCTGAAGACGGCGACAAAGCAGCTTTTGACGACGCTCAAGGGAGCGTCGGCGACGGCGGGGGACGTCAAAGTCGCGATCATTCCTTTTTCCAAGGATGTGAATGTTGGCACGGGATATGTGAACGCAAGCTGGGTCGACTGGACCGATTGGGAATCCGCGCCGGCCAATGGCGACGTAGCGACCAGCGTGGGGCCAGGATCCGCATGCCCCTACAGCAGCTCCACCAAGGGCTTCTCCTGCCAGAAGACGCCGACCAACGGTGGCAGCTCGACCTCGACGGTTCCGTCAAGCGGCACCTACAAGGGCTACATTTGCCCGACAGTCGACAACGGCAGCAAGAACAGCGGCCGCGCCGGCCGTTATTATAACGGCTGTTACAACAGCGTGCCGACACAAACACAAACAACGACGGACGTTACACCGAAGACGACGACAACCAAGAAAACCTGCCCGTCGAACAGCAGCGGTGTCTGCACAGGCTCGACGACGACGACCACGTCGACATCCACCGGGCAAACCACGGAAACCGTGACGACGACCTCCGGCTATACCGCGGACAGCACCAGCACGACGACAGCCAATGGGACCCCGTCGACAGGTGCGCCCGTGACGACTTGCACCACGAAAAACGGCAAGACTACCTGCACGACGACGACAACGACGACGGAAACCGATACCACGACTGTGGTCACGAATGTCGGTGTCGGTCCCTACAATCACACCTGGCTGGCAAACGATCATTCGACGTGGGGCGGCTGCATCATGGACCGCGCGCAGGACTATGACATCTCGAACACGACGCCGGGCAGCACGGCGACCAACTTTCCGGCGGAGAATGCGCAGTCCTGCGTTCCCAGCGTCATGATGGGATCGCTGAGTTACGATTGGGACGCGCTCAATACCGAAGTCGACAACATGACCGCGGGCGGCAACACCAACCAGCCTGTCGGGTTGGCCTGGGGATGGCAGTCGCAGACGGACGGTGCGCCGTTCAATCCGGGCACCCTGCCGGCCAACACGTCGCGCTATATCATCCTGCTCAGCGACGGCTTGAATACGCAGGACCGCTGGTATTCGGCCCAGTCGTCGATCGACAATCGCATGTCCCAGCTCTGCGCGAACGCAAAGGCTGATGGCATCACCATCTACACGATCTATGTCGATCTGAACGGAACGCAGGGCAATTCGACGGTGCTTCAGAATTGCGCGAGTGATTCCAGCAAGTACTTCGACCTGACGACTTCAGGGGGCATCATCACGACGCTCAACAACATCGCTCAGCAGATTACGCAGCTGCGCGTTTCCCAGTAGGTCAGGCGCCGGGAATATCGAGCGCCCCTTGCAAAAGGGGCGCGCGCCGCGCCGCGAAATAGCGTTCGCTCGCCCGTGCTATCAGACCGGCCGCGGCCCAGAACAGGGCGGCCAGCGCAATGCCGAAGAGGCCATCGACGGCGTAATGCCAGGCCAGGTGGATCGAGCCCAGGAAGATCAGAACGAGGAAAATCGCGAACGCGGCGCCGAGCTTCCTGTCGATGCGCCATGCGACGAGCGCGAGCAGTGTCGAAGACACGAGATGCATGCTCGGCATCGCGGAAATCCCGCCAAATCCGTCGGTGTGGGAGATGTAGGACGTCCAGAGAATGTTCTGCACCGTCGTGTCCTGCATTTCGACGGTCCAGGCCGGCAAATGCGCCGCGACGGCGTGCAGATAGGACAGCTGCGCGGCATACGGATCGGGCCCGACCTTCAGCAGCCCGTAGAAGCATGGTCCCGCCGACGAAAAAATCGTGGCCAGCACATTGCCGGCGATGAACCACGCAAAGGAAAACGCCAACAGAAACTGCGTGCGCAGCGCGCTGCCGCGCGCCGCAAATGCCTGGGAGAACAGCACGCTGAACATCAGGAGAAACCACGCATCATAGGCGAAGTTCAGTCCGGCGGTGATCCATGTGTGGCCGAGCCAGGGCTGCAGGATTTCCCACGGAAGCCTGCCCATGCCGAGCATGCGGTCCCACTGCATGAACGTCTTGTCCCAGGCGAAGGGATGAATGGCGGGAATCTGCAATTTCAGGGCGGAAAAGCTGATCGTCAACGGCGTGAGCACGAGCAGCGAATGGAAGATGTTTCCCGGGCGGTCATGCGCAAGAAGCCTGTCGCGCATCCGTCTGAACAGCCTGGTGAGTGGCGAGTCTGGAAAACCGGTGCGCATCAGCACGGCAAACTCGAAAGCCGCCAGGCCCGCAAATCCCAGGAAAATAAATTGCCCTACCATCCCCAGGAAGAAGAGGCCGGTGGTCGCTTCCAGGCTGATGCCATAAAACGCTGTTAGTGCCAGCGTCGTGCTGCAAAACAGGATCGCGCAGAGGTAAAGCGGAATGTGATCAGGAAACGTCCGCCGTATGCTCGCCGCGCACTGGATGACCGCGTCTTGCACGTCCGACAGAATCGGCGCGGCGGCGAAGTTCTGCATGTGGAAGCCTCGGAAGATTACAGCCCCGCGGCTGTCAGGACATTCGGGCCTAACCAGATCTACTGGTTGGACGCCACCGCCGCTTTAGCCGCACTTCCTTCATGCGCCTGTGCGGCGCCTTCCGTGTTCGCGACATAGTCGGCCGGATCGCCAGGGCGCGGCCCGGTCTCGCAATGCAGCGCCGTGCAGGAATAATTGAAGCTGGCAGCTCCGCGATTGAGGGTCACTGATCCCGTAATGCGATTGATCACATGGACCTGGGCGTTCATCACCTGATGGTTGCTGGAATCAAGACCAATCATGTTTGTCGTGCCAAAAGTCTTTCCCAGCAGGTAGGCGTGATGGGAGTCGATGATCGTGACGTCCGCTATCGTGGTGTTGCCAAGGAACAGAGTGACGATGGGCTGCGTGAACGTCAGCATGCGCGCTTCGTCCATCGCGACGACAAGGCCGTCGTCGACATGTTTGACGGCATGCTTGGGTGCAGCGTGCGCGGCGAGCGCAATGGAAGATGCAGCGAGCAAAGAGGACGCGGCGAGGAACGCGATACGGAACGGGCGCATGGATCGATCCTTCGGCAAATCTGCGCTTAAGCTAGCTGTCCCCGCGTAAAAGAAGATTTAAGTTTATTGCCACGATCTTCTCCATATCGAGCCGGGTTGTTGTATGGATCGTCGCGACTTGCTCCGCGCGAATCCCAAAACGCGGAATTCGTGTTGTTGGTTAAAGAAGCACTTCCGTTTGCGCCGGCGGGCCTCGTTCAACCGTGGTTTTGCGTCAAGCCGACACACAATTCCAGAGTCGAGGCGGTCTGCCTTTTACATCGCGTTAATCGACTCCGTCATAGAGTTCCCGCGTGTCCAAGCACTGGGCCGTCAACCGAATCGGCGCCGGCTGGATTTTTAGGGTGTCAACAACGGAGGCTTCCATGAAGAATCTTATTGCTCGCTTTGTGCGTGACGAAAGCGGTGCGACGGCCATCGAATACGGCCTGATCGCTGCTGGTATTGCTGTCGTGATCATCACGGCCGTTCAGCTTGTCGGCTCGAACCTGAAGGGTACCTTCAGCGCCGTGGCGACCGCCGTCGCGCCGTAATTGGCAGGGCGCCGCGTTCCAGGCGCCGCTCTGTTCCGAAGCCCTTTCGGGCTGGGGACGGTGACAGAGGAACAGAAGCGGCGGCCGCCCTGCGAGGCGGCCGTTCGCATTTTCCTAGGGTAAGATGATCTCGCACGCACTTGTCCTGTTTGTTCTGCCCGCGCTTCTGCTCGCCGCAGCCGCCTGGGATCTTGCGAGTTTCACGATTCCGAATTTCCTTCAGGCCGGATTGCTCGCGGCGTTCGCGCTGCTGATGGCTGTTCATCCCATCGGTGCCGGCGCATTCGGCATGCATCTTCTGGCGGGCTTCATAGGCCTGGTGGCGGGCTTCACGCTGTTCTCGTTTGGCTACATCGGTGGCGGCGACGCCAAGCTCTTTGCTTGCACGGCGCTCTGGTTCGGCATGGACGATCTTCTCGCCTATGCGCTTGTCGCGTCGGTTTTCGGCGGTGCGCTGACATTGGGCCTTCTTGCGATGCGCAACTGGCCGCTGCCCGCGCCGCTCGCATCGCAAAATTGGCTGTCGCGCCTGCACGATGAGCGCGAAGGAATTCCCTATGGAGCCGCGCTCGCCGCAGGCGCCTTCTTCATACTTTCGCAATCAGAGATTTTTCACTCCGCGCTCGCTAGCTAGAGCATTTGCGAAGTATTCCATTAATCAATTTCTAAAGGGTTCTGTGGTCCGATTGCCCTAAAGGAGCCGCATCCCATGAACAGGTCGCGCATCATCGTTCTCGTGTTGGCCGCTTTCGCCGCCGGCATCGCTGCGCTTCTCGTGCGCGGATTTCTTGGCGGCGGCACGTCGCAGGGCAAGGCGTCGATCGCGCCGGCGCCTGCAGCGACGCTCAATGTTCTGGTTGCCAACGGTGAAATTCAGCCCGGCACGGAGATCACGCCCACGCTCGTGCACTGGCAGAGCTGGCCGAAATCTTCTGTCGACTCCAGCTTCATCACGCAGGAGGGAAATCTGGATACGGCCGCTATCGTCAAGGGCACCGTTGCGCGCGCACCGATGATGCCCGGTGAGCCGCTGACGGGAACCAAGATTATCCACGCTGATGCGGCAAGCTTCATGTCGGCGCGGCTCATGCCGGGCATGCGCGCGGTTTCCACATCGATCTCCGCCGATACGGGCGCCGGCGGCTTCATTCTGCCGAACGACCGCGTCGACGTGGTGCTTACGCAACAGGTTTCGGATTCGCCGCGCCGCTTCGGCTCGCGCGTCATATTGAGCAATGTGCGCGTGTTGGCGATGGACCAGACCTTCAGCCAGGACAAGGACCAGAAGACAGTCATGGCCAAGACCGCGACTCTCGAACTCGCGCCAGACCAGGCGACGATGCTGGCGCGTTCGACGCCGGCTGGAACGATTTCACTTCAGCTGCGCGCACTCGGCGATAGCACCACGAATATCGCTTCGCGCACTGGCAACAAGGACAACGGGCAAATCGTCGTCGTTCGCTACGGCGTGACACGCGGCGTCGATCTGGGGGGAGAGTAAGAGCCATGCAAAGGGGGCTTTTTGCGGTTCTCGCCATCGGCTTCGTGCTGATAGCGCCGAATGCGATCGCGGCCGATGCGCATGCGACTCGCGTCATCAACGTCGCCACGCGGGGCGGCGCCGCGCCACAGCAGCACATCACGCTCGGCCTGGACAAGGCAGCGCTGGTACAGCTGGACACAGACGCGCGTGACGTCCTGGTCTCGAATCCAGCCGTTGTCGACGCGGTTGTGCGTACGCCGCGCCGCATTTTCCTGCTTGCACAGAAGACCGGGCAGACCAACGCATTCTTCTTCGATGGCGCAGGTCACCAGATCCTGACGATCGACGTTCGCGTCGAGCGCGATGTCACCGACCTTGCGGCCATGATCCACAACGACATGCCGAATTCGAATATCCGGGTCGCGGCGCTGAACGACAATGTCGTGCTCACCGGCATGGTCGAAAGCACCGGCGATTCGCAGCGCGCACAGGACCTGGCGGCGCGCTTTGCGGGTGATCCGGCCAAGGTTGCCAACCTCCTGAAGATCGACACCAGCCAACAGGTGATGCTGAAGGTGCGCGTGGCGGAAATGCAGCGTTCGGTCGCCAAGCAGTTCGGCATCAACGCCGCGGGCGCCTTCAAGATCGCCGGCGTTCCGGTCATCGCTCAGACCGCCAATCCTTATGGTCTGGCGGGTGCTGCGCTTTCGGCCGCTTCGGGCGTCCAGTTCGGTTCGGTCGGCACCGATCCGTTGCATCCCGGTCCCAACAATGTGCAAGGCGTTCTGAACGCGCTGGAACAGGTCGGTCTGGTCCATACGCTCGCCGAACCGAATCTGACCGCAGTGTCCGGCGAGACGGCGAAATTCCTGGCAGGCGGCGAATTCCCGGTCCCGGTGTCGCGCGACCAGTACGGCAACGTCACCGTGGCCTTCAAGCAGTTCGGCGTCGGACTTTCCTTCACGCCGGTCGTGATGAGCCCCAACAACATCTCGCTGCAGATCTCCAGCGAAGTGAGCGAGCTGACGAATACCGGTGCGTTCACCCAGGCGGGCGGCCAGACGACGAACGGCACGCAGGTGTCGAGCATAACGATCCCCGCGCTTGCCGTGCGTCGCGCGGAAACGACGGTGGAAGTGCCGTCAGGCGGAAGCTTCGCCATCGCCGGATTGATGCAGCACGCCAGCAAGCAGACCATCGACCAGTTTCCCGGACTTGGCGACATGCCTGTTCTGGGCGCGCTGTTCCGCAGTCGCGATTTCCAAAACGACGAGACCGAGCTTGTCGTCGTTGCCACGGCCTATCTCGTGAAGCCGGGCAAGGAAAAGGATTACGCGTCGCCGGGCGACGGCTTCGTGCCGCCGAGCGATCTGGAGACCGTGATGCTTGGCCGCCTGAACTCGACCTACAAGAACGATCCGCAAGGATTGAAGTCCGCCGGTGCCGCGAAAACCGGCTTTATCGTCGAATAGGAGACCGCCATGGCCATGAGCGATGCAATGCGCGCCGCCGCGATCGCCGCGGTTTTGCTCGCGGGAAGCTGCGCCGCACCGATGAGCAACGGAATTGTACAGACAGACGATCCGGACATGAATCATCCCATCGTTGTCGATACGGCGCCGAAGACAATCCGTCTCGCGTTCTCGGCGGCCGATGCGGGATTGATGCCGGAGGATGCCGCGCGGTTCGATGCCTTTGTCGCGCAGTACCAGGCGGACGGCAACGGCACCATCAATGTAACCGCGCCTTCCGGTCCCGCCGCGCAACAGACGCTCTCTTATTTTGGCGAGCGTCTTGCCGCCGCCGGCATTGCGCGCTCGCGGATCATGGTCGGCACGCGCAATGATGGCGATGCACATGTTGAGCTGAGCTATGTCGGCTATTCCGCGCACGCGGCGAATTGCGGCGATTGGTCTTCACAGGACGGCGCCGACATGGCGTCCAACCTGCCGATGCCCAATTTGGGCTGCGCCGTGCAGCACAACATCGCCGCACAGCTCGATAATCCTCGCGACATCGCCGAGCCGCGCGCGCTTGGCCAGTCTGACGCGATGCGCCGCGCCACGGTTATGGGCGCCTATGAAAAAGGCACGCCGACCGCGGCCACCAAGACTGCAGATCAGTCCGTGGCCGTCTCTGACGTCGGCCACTAGTTCGGAGAGATATGATGGCGAAATCGACGCCGGGTGGATTGGGAAACGGAGCCGAAGAAGGCTTCGGGGCAGCGCCGCACGAACGTCCGGTGCCGCGGATTTCCATTCAGGCCTTCTGCGAATTCCCGGACACCGGCGCCGCGCTTCAGCGCGCGGCGGCCGATCGCCGGCTTGCCAAGGCGCATGTCACGGTGCAACTCGGCGGCATTCAGGCCGCGGTCGAGCACCATTCGGCCAACGCCACGCCCAACTTGCTGATTGTCGAGACCCGTCTCCAGGGCAAGACGGCCATCGATGAGATCGATCGTCTGGCCGATGTCTGCGATCCGGCGACCAAGGTCGTGATTGTCGGACGCGTCAACGATGTGGAGCTCTATCGCGAGCTGATGCGCCGCGGCGTCAGCGAATATCTCGTCGCGCCGCTCAACCCCCTTCATCTGATCGAAGTGATCTCCGGTCTCTACCTAAACCCGGAAGCCGCGCCCATCGGTCGTATTGTCACGTTTCTCGGTGCGCGGGGCGGGGTTGGTTCCTCGACGCTCGCGCACAATGTGGGCTGGTGCATTGCCGAGCGCCTCAAGATCAATACGACGATCGTCGATCTCGACATGCCGTTCGGGACCGTCGGCCTGAATTTCAACGAAGAGCCCAGCCAGGGCGTCGCCGATGCGCTATCCAGCCCGGAACGTCTCGATGACGTGTTGCTGGATCGCCTGCTGGTGAAATCGACAGATCATCTCTCGCTCCTGGCTTCGCCTGCCATCGTGGATCGCAATTACGATGCAGAGCATTCTTCCTACGAAGCGGTGCTCGACGCGGTGCGCGCAACCACGCCCTGCGTGGTGGTGGACATGCCGCATATCTGGACGCCATGGGTGCGCGATGCGTTGCTGGCCTCCGACGAGATCGTGATCGTGGCCACGCCGGATCTGGCGAGCCTGCGCACGACCAAAAGCTATGTGGATCTGCTCAAGCAGAATCGTCCCAACGACCCGCCGCCGAAGCTTGTGATCAATCAGGCCAATACGCCCAAGCGTCCTGAAATCCCCGTCAAGGATTTCGCCGAGACGGTCGGCATAACGCCCTCTCTGGTGCTGCCGTTCGAGCCGCAGCTTTACGGCTCCGCCGCCAACAACGGTCAGATGCTCATGGAAGTGCAGCCGCGTTCCGCCACGGCGGACGGCATCCGTCAGCTTGCGGAACTGGTCACCGGCCGGGCTGTGCAAGCCGAAGACAGGAGCGTACTTCCGTTCCTGTCCTTCCTCACGGGAAAGAAGACGGCCTAGGCGATGTTCGGCAAACGCTCCGAAACAGGAACTGCTGTCGCCGCGCCACCGCGGGTTGAGCCCGCGGCCACGCGTCCGTCTGCGCCTCCGCCGCCTCCACCGCAGGTGACCGACAACGCCGCGCCACCGCCACCGCCGCGTGCGGCGGCACCTCAATCTGCTCCGGCGCCCAGCAAGCCGGTCGCGCGCGCCGTGCCCGACCAGCGTTCGGAGGATTACTACCAGATCAAGACCACGATATTCGGGGCCCTGATCGACACCATCGACCTGGCGCAGCTGGCGCAGCTGGATCCGGATTCAGCGCGCGAGGAAATCCGCGATATCGTCAACGAGATCATCTCGATCAAGGCGGTGGTGATGTCCATCGCGGAGCAGGAACATCTGCTCCAGGACATCTGCAATGACGTTCTGGGCTATGGTCCCCTGGAACCGTTGCTGGCCCGGGATGACATCGCCGACATCATGGTCAACGGCGCCAATCGGGTCTTCATCGAAGTTTCCGGCAAGGTCCAGCTCACGCCCATTCGCTTCCGCGACAACGCGCAGTTGATGAACATCTGCCAGCGCATCGTGAGCCAGGTCGGCCGCCGCGTGGACGAAAGCTCGCCGATTTGCGA